>JBPCMC010000016.1:0-17531 GCA_051002645.1 Thermomicrobiales bacterium | reverse complement strand
CTCCTGCGCGAGAAGATCGTCGCCAGCGCCACGCGGCGGCAGGTGATCATTGTGGACGAGACGAAGCTCGTCCAGCGTTTGGGGGAGCGGATGCCGCTCCCCGTCGAGATCGTCCCCTTCGGCTGGACGCGGACGCAGCGCGATCTCGCATCGCTCGCCCTGCTACCAACCGTGCGGCGCACCGAGCGTGGCGTCTTCCACACCGACAACGGCAATTTCATCGTGGACTGCACGCTGCCGCAGGCGTTTGATCTCCATACCCTCGCCGCGACGATCAAGGCAATCGTCGGCGTCGTCGATCACGGCTTCTTCCTCGGTCTGACCCATACCGTGGTGGTTGGGACAAAGACCGGCACGGACGTACGCGGGCAGCAATAAGAAAGTGGGCCAAAGGAGTAGCAGCGGCCTTCGGCCTGCCGCAAGGATGTTCGGCCCAATGCGGGTCAGATAGCGCTGCGGTGTGTAGGGGCGCCCCTACAAGTGATCCTGCCCTAAACTGAAACGTATTGGGCTGAAGCCTGCCGCCACCAACCGGAGACTCAAAGGCCGGGGACGTACGGCCGGAAGAGGTTGACGAGGAAGTCCGGTTCGAGGTATTCGACGATCTTGGTAAACGTCTGCTCGTTGCGGAGGAGGCGGCCGGGGCGTGTGTACTCCACCCAGGCCATCGCGCACCATCCCACCGCGCGCAAGTAAACGAAGGGCATTCGCGTCTCCACTCGCCCGATCAGGTCCCGGCCCGCGTGGTGGTCGCCGACCGCCGCCGCGTAGGTCTCCAGGAAGGCGGCGCGCTGGACGTCGGAGAGGATGTACTCGCACTTCCAGAGCGTTGAGGTCGGCGTGAGGAAGTGGCAGAGGTCGTACGAGCCGTCGTCGAGCGTCGGCTTTTCCCAGTCGACGAGCTTCGCCCGCTCGCTGCTCGGATCGGCAACGATGAAGTTGTGCGCCTGCACGTCCGTATGGATGATGACGCGCTCCTCAGGGCGGAACCGCGCCTGATGCCCTTCGGCGGTCGCTGCTAATGTCGTCAGTACGCGCTCGAAGATGCGCTTGACGGCGGGGGCTCCCTCCGGAGCGGCGAAGAAGACATCGAGAAAGCCCTTCGCCTCCTGCCACGAGCCGGTAAGCGGGTCCGGGACGATGAGGAAATCCGGGTTGGCCGCCGTCGGCAGCGTGTGCAGCGCGGCGATGGTGCGCGCGGCGAGCGGCACCTCCGTCGCGTAATCGAGCGGCCGGCCGGGGAAAAACTGCTCGACGAGGAAGCCGTAGGGAATCTCAGTGCCGGAGTTATCGAGCAGGAACGGCTCGGGCGCGATGCCCGCCGGCCGCAGGAATTCCAGCGCGCGGTATTCGTAACCGATCTGATCGCCAGCGCCGATCTGCGTGCCCGTATTGACACGCGCCACGACGCGACGGGCGCCGCCCGTGACGAGATAGTTCAGGTTGTACTCGCCCTGCGCGAGGATGGAGATGCCGAGCGGTTCGTCCGGCCCGAAGCCGACCGCCGACCGCCGATCCCCACGGTCCAGATAGGCGAGCACCTTCGGCTGCAACGACGCGGCGAACCCGTTTTCCGCCACAGTTCTCCCCCAGAGACGCCTGGCTGAGCGCGGGCAGGCACTCGCCTCATGACACTCAGTCCTCAGTCCTCAGTCCTTAGAAAGATTCGCGATGCACCTTCAACCAATCCGTCGCGGGGGTGATATTCATCGCCGCCGCGCCGCGCTGGAGTTTGGTGACGATCACCCGATCACCCTTGTTGAGGGCCGGTTCGACGGTGTCCACCCACGCCGACGGGGAATCCTCGGAGTCGACGAGCCAGACATTCGGCATCGCACGGTGGACGTTGCGCGCGCCCGCCGCCGTGCGGATCGCGTTGTGCACTTCTTCGCCCGCGTCGCCCGCGCCGGACGCTTCATAGCCAATCCAGAGTATCATCGTTCCCTAATTCCTTCCCACGATTCACTTGCGGCCCGCACACTGCTGACGCAGTATAGCGCGTCCGGGCCGACATGCAATCGCGCCGACTATGTGGCGAGTCGCACCACCGCCGCGCGACGCCACATCCAGGCACCGGCAACCATTGCGGCAACACCAGCGACGATGCCAAGCGGAAGGCTCAGCCCGGTAGCGGGATGGCCCGCGCGGGGGATGACGGTCGGAACCGAGGAACCGGCAGCGCGGACGGGTACGCCCGGCGGGAAACCCGATTGCGCGGCGCTCGGCGCGCCGACGGGGAATGGCGCGGGTTGCGCGCCACCCGAAACAGTGTTCCCGCGAATGACCTTGATGACCGGCGTCCCATACGCCGACGGGAGATTCGCGCTGCTTGATGCACCGGAGGACGGGGCGACATTGCTCGGCGGGACATAGCCGGGCGGCGGGGACGGCGGCAAGCCGAGCGCGGCGGGTGGCGGCTGCTCGGACGACGATGACGACGAAGATGTGGAAACCGGCGCTGCTGCGGCGCGCACCGGCTGAGGCGTCGTCGCGCTGACGCGCGGTGCGGCAGTGGTACCGACAGGCGTGGTGCTGACCGGCGGCTGCGTCGCAACGGCAGAGACCACGCTCGCGGCGCCCGCGCCGACCGTCGCGCGGGCGGTCGGAAGCGAGGTTGCGGCGGCGCGCGAAGCAACGGTCGCCGTCGCGGGTACAGGAGTACAGATCGGGAGTGGCGTTGGGCTGGCGGTTGCGGTCGTCGTCACCTGCCCACCGCTGTACAACGGGCCATTAAACCCGGATGTCGCCGGTGTTGCCGTCGGTGGAAGCGGTGTGGGCGACGGGGGCGGGGACGGCGATGCCGTGCCACTACTCGCCGTTATCGTCGGTGGGGCAGTGGGTGTCACGCAGGCGGGCGTGACCTCCGTCGCCGCTCCTGCCGCTCCCGCTGACCAGCCGAGGAATATCACCAATATCCCGGCGGTGAACGCCGTCCCAATGCCTACAACCAAACTCCGTCGCCTGTCCCTGTGTCCCAGCATCCTGCTCCCTCTCGTCCCGTACCGCATCCACTCCCTACACCTTGCCGAATTATGGTACGGATTGTCAAATCCGCGCGGCGCACTGAGGGTGTACCGCGGCTGACCGGGAAGCGATGTCGCAATTTCCGTGCTGCCCGCACAACTCGCGCACGACCGTCAGGGCTGAGGAATGGGAACGCCGGTTTGAGGCGGTTGGCTGTCCGCAAAGCCGTTCCCGTGCCGCTCGCGGACGAGGTCGATGAAGGCGCGGGCGGCGGCGGGCTGGTAGCCGTCGCGCCGCCAGAGCAGGCCGATCTGCCGACCGTGGCCGCCATCGGCCAGCCGGACGACGGCGATCTGCGAGCGCGAGATGGGCGAGAGCGACTGCTCCGGCACGAGCGTGATGCCGAGGCCCGCCGCGACCATCGAGCAGATCGTGTCCCAGTAGGCGCATTCGAGCACCACTTTCGGCTCGAACCCGGCCTGGCGGCAGATACGCAAGGTCAGGTCGCGCACGGCGGAGCCCTCGCTCCAGAGGATGAACGGCTCCTCCCGCAACTCAGCGGGGCTCACGGACTCACGGTGCGCCAGCGCGTGATCGGGGGCGACGGCGAAGGAAAGCAACTCGCGCCCGAGCGGCAGCGAGCCGAGGTAGCCGTGCGTCGTCGGCAGCGCGGTGAGGGCGAGATCGACCTCGCGGTGTTCCAGTTGCCGCAGCAGCGTGATCGTCGGCGCCTCGTGCAGTTCGAGGGCGATACCGGCGTGGCGGGCGTGATAGGCCACGAGGAGCGGCGGCAGCATCGAGGCGCTGAGGGCCGGGAGCGCGCCGAGTCGCAGGCGGCCGCGTTCGAGGTTGGCCAGTTCTGCCAGTTCGCGCTCCGCCTCCGCCGAGCGGGCGAGCAGCGCGCGGGCATGGGGCAGCAGATGGTTACCCGCCTCAGTGAGCGTCACCTGCCCGCGCGTCCGCTCGAAAAGCGTGTTGCCGATCTCCTCCTCCAACTTGCGGATCTGCTGGCTGAGCGACGGCTGCGCGATATGCAGCGCCTCCGCCGCCCGCGTGAAGTGCTGATGATCCGCGACGGCGACGAAATAGGCGAGGTGACGCAGTTCCATTCTCGTACCCCCGATAGCGAGAGCCTATGGTTCTCACCCGCAGTATACGCGAAGTGGGGGCGAGGTTCGAAGTTCGAAGTTCGATGTTTGGAGAACGAAGTTCGGAGTTCAAAGTTGAGGGGCGAAGATCGCGCCCTGTGTGTATCCTCATAGCGACGAAGGCGCGGTAGACTGCGAGGAAGGCGACGCGGCTCGTAGCATGAAGGAGAAAACGCAGATGCACCTGACTTATCTCGGCCATTCGGGGTTCATGCTGGAAGACGGCGAGAAGACGGTATTGATCGATCCGTGGCTGACGGGCAACCCGCTCGCCACGCTGAAGGCGGACGACCTCCGCCCCGAGACGATCCTCCTCTCCCATGCGCACAATGATCACGGCATCGAGGACGCGCGCGACATCAGTAAGCGGACGGGCGCGATGATCCTAAGCACCTTCGAACTCGGCGTCTGGCTTGCTGCCCAGGGCGCGACGACCAACCCCGGCAACCACGGCGGCACGATTGCCTTCGATGGCGGCAGTGTCACGCTTACCCCCGCGTGGCATACCTCGTCGTTCCAGACCGGGGCGGATACCTTCGTCGCACCGGGCGTCCCGGCGGGCTTGGTGATCCGCTTCGGCGGCGTGACGATCTACCACACCGGCGACACGGCGCTCTTCCGGGATATGGAACTGATCGGCGAGGCGGGCATCGACCTGATGTGCGTCTGCATCGGCGACCATTTCACGATGGGCCCGAAGGATGCGGCGCGCGCCGTCCGCTTCGTCGCGCCAAAGGCGGTCATTCCGATGCATTACAACACCTTCCCGCCCATCGTGCAGGACGGCGAGGCATTCAAGCGCATGGTGGAGTCGGAGGTATCGAGCGTGCGCTGCTTCCCGCTCAAGCCGGGCGAGCAGCAGGAATTCGGGGCGTAGCGGTACGGACCTGGGGTTTGACGATACCGAAAGGAACTGCTCCGATGTTCACCCTTCTCTCCGGCGCGGAGGTGTACGCGCCGGAACCGCTCGGCACGGTCGATCTCCTGCTCCTCGATGACCGGATCGCGGCGGTTGGCCGGGATATCGCATCCTCGGTGCGCGCGAGCGGGTTGGACGTGCAGACGGTGGACCTCACCGGGTTGACGCTGACGCCCGGTCTGATCGACGGCCACTTCCACCCGCTCGGCGGCGGCGATTACGAGGGGCCGCTGGCGCGCACGACCGACATCGAACTCGGCGAGTTAATCCGCAACGGCATCACCACCGGCGTCGGCGTGCTCGGCTCGGACTGCGACGCGCGCAACCTGCCGGACCTCGTGATGAAGGGGCGCGAACTGGCGATGGGCGGCTTCACCTTCTTCTTCTATACCGGCTCGTTCTTCCTGCCGCCCGTCACGCTGACGGGCTCCGTGCGGCGGGACGTGATGTTCATCGAACCGTGCGTCGGCGTGAAGTTCGCCATCTCGGAGACGATGGCCTGGGGTACGGAGGACGAGATGGCGCGCGTCGCGGTGGACGGCGCGCACGGCGCGAGCATCGCGGGCAAGCCGCCGATCGTCCATCTCCATCTCGGCATGAGGCGGAGCGGCCTCGACCCCCTCTTCGCGCTGATCGAGCGCACGGGGCTCCCGGCAAGCGCCTTCTATCCGACGCATATCAACCGCTACGACCCCGATCACATGCGGCCCGCCGTCCGCTTCGTCGAGATGGGCGGCACGATCGACCTGACCGGCGTGATGGCGAAGCGGGGCGGCAGCAAGACGGGGCTGCGCATCCCGGACGCGCTCACCAACCTCCTCAACCTCGGCGTGCCAATTGAGAAGATCACCTTCACCTCGGACGGCAATGTCTCCATGCCGATCGTGGACGAACACGGCACGCGGACGGGCGGCATGCGCGTCACCGGCGTGGATTACCTCACCGACGAGTGGCGCGCGGCGGTGCGGGAGTGCGGCCTGCCCTTCGCGCAGATGCTCCTCCCCGTCACCGCGACGCCCGCCCGCGTACTCGGCCTGACCGGCCGCAAAGGGTGCATCGCGCCGGGCGCGGACGCCGACCTCGTCGCCTGGGACAACGACCTCCGCCCGCAGACCGTCATCGCCCGCGGCAAGACAATGATGCACGGCGGCGAACTGCTCGTGACAGGCCCGTTCGAGAAGTAGAGGTTTTCGGAATGGACGACGACGCGGTTTCTAAAGCGCTCGCGCAACTTCGATATCTGCGCCAGTGGCTTTCCTTCGGCCTTCTTGATGAAGCCGGATTACTACGCCAGATAGAGCGACAGCGAGACCTGAACGACCCATATCCGGAACATCGACGATACGAATCCTTTCTCTCAATCCTCTCGGATCACTCCGAACTTGACGCGACGACTATTGATCGATATATCGAATTGGCGGAACTCGATGAGGATCGACAGATGGCGATTTCCGCAGTGATTCAGCTCGTGCAGTGGCCGAATCTACCTGTCGATCAAGTGGAACGGCTGGGTTTGCACCCATATTGTGCAGAGCCAGTAATTCAGAATGCCATCCGGAGGCGTCTGGGAAAGACCTGATGACCTTCCCCACAACTGACTATGAGTGATAGACGACCTCGCCGTCCATGATCGTATAGTCAATGCCGATTTCGGCGATGTCGTCCGGGTCAACGGTGCGGGCGTCGGCATTGAGGATGGTCACGTCGCCCAGTTTGCCGGGGGTTAGGCTCCCCTTGATCTTCTCCTCGAACGAGGCGTACGCGCCCGCCCAGGTGTAGGACCAGACGGCCTCCTCGAAGGTGATCGCTTCTTCTCCAAACGCTTGCGCGCCCGTGAAGTCGCGGCGCGTCACCATCGTCTCGATGCCGACGAGCGGGCTGACCGTCACCACCGGCGCGTCCGACGAGGCCGCCGCGACGATGTCCTTGTCGATGAAGGTGCGCATCGCGTTGGCGTAGCGCAGCCGCTCCGGGCCAAGATTTTGCACATAGACGGGCCGGAAATCGCGCAGGAAGGTCGTACCGGGGATCGGCACGCAGCCGAGCCGCTTGATGCGGTCGAAGACGGCGGTGTCGGTGATGAACTCGCAGTGTTCGATGCGGTGGCGCGGGTCCGGGAGCGGGTTCGCGGCCATCGCCTCCTCGTAGCAGTCGAGCAGGAGGTCAATCGCCGCATCGCCGATGGCGTGGGCGCAGCACTGCCAGCCGAGGTCGTGCGCCCGCTTGAACTTTGTCCTGAAGGCATTGGGCGTCTGCATCCACAATCCGACGTTCTCCGCCTCGCCGAGGTAGGGGTGGTTCATGCGCGCCGTCCGCCCGCCAATTGAGCCGTCGATGAAGAGCTTGGCAGGGCCGATGCGCAGCCGCGCGTCCCCGAAGCCGGTGCGGATGCCCGTCTGCTCCAATCCGTCGAGCATCTCGTCGATCATCATCATCAGGTAAGTGCGCAGGCCGCCCGTGCCCCGGTCGTGGAGCGTCTGGTAGGCGGTCATCTCCTCCGGGCGGTGGATGCCCGCCTCGCCGACGCTGGTCACGCCCGCCGCGTGGTAGAGGGCGGTGGCCTGGTCGAGCGCCTCCGCGATCTCCGTGACGCTCGGCTGCGGGATGATGTCGTTGACGGCGCGCATCGCCGTCTCGCGCAGGATGCCGGTCGGCTCGCCGTGCTCGTCGCGGTCGATCACGCCACCCTCGGGGTCGCGCGTCGTCGCAGTGATGCCCGCCAGTTGGAGCGCCTTCGAGTTCACCGCCGCGATGTGGCCGCAGGCCCGCACGACGATCACCGGATGCTCCGGCGCGCCCGCATCAAGGTCGGCGCGGTTCGGGTGTCGCCGCTCGTCGAAACGCGCGTCGTCGTAGCCGCGCGCCCGAATCCAGCGGTCGGGCGGGACGGACTCCGCCCGCTCGCGCACCCTACTGATCAGTTGATTGATGCTCGTCGTCGCCTCCGGGCGGGCATTGATCGCCGCCGCCGTGAAGCCGACGTACATCGGGTGGCAATGGGCATCGTTGAAGGCGGCGGTCGCCGTCCGGCCGTGCAGGTCGATAACCTCCGTCCCGGCGCGGCGCTCGGTCAGCGCGTCCGCGTTCGAGCCGACCGCCGCGATGATGCCGTTGCGAATGGCGACCGCTTCCGCAGTTGGCCGCGCCGGGTCCGAGGTGATGAGATGTCCATTGGTGAGGATGATGTCTCCAGCCACGCGGCGATGCTCCCTTCATGCTTCGTGATTGCTGCCCAAGTGCGGTACAGGCTGGCGATTGTACCGCATCGCGCCGTCGCGAAACGCGCCTGCGCCGCTCACTTCCCGGAGTCAATCAACGAACCCCACTCCGGTTGGCGGCATAGGCATTGCAGTCACCCCCCGCACGGGTGTGACGCATCCGTGCGGGACGTATTGGTAAATGAGGAGCATGGCAAAATGGCAGCAGACACCCATACAACCGAGCAGACAACGGTCACACACGCCGAGCAACCGGCGGAAGTCAACGTCAATGCCGAAGCGGGCAAGCCCGTCAAGCGCTGGGCAACCGTCGCGGGGGGCACGGCGCTCGCACTCGGCGGCGGGGCGCTGATCGCGCGCGGTGTGCGCCGCCGATCCGGTGAGAAGGACGGCGACCACAGCCCCGCTGCAAGTATCGGCCACAAAGAGGGCGTGCGCGTCGAGAAGACGCTGACGATCAACAAATCGGCAGCGGAGTTGTATCGCTTCTGGCGCAACTTCGAGAACCTGCCGCACTTCATGGATCACGTCGAGTCGGTGCAGGTCAAAGACGCCACCCACTCGCACTGGAAGGTGAAAGGGCCGGCCGGGAAGTCCGTGGAGTGGGACGCGACAATCATCAACGACATCGCCAACGAACTGATCGCCTGGAAGTCGACGGATGCCGAAATCGCTAACGCGGGCTCCGTCCGCTTCCGCAGCGCACCGGGCGGTCGCGGTACCGAAGTGACGGTGAATCTCGAATATGACCCACCGGCGGGCAAGGCGGGGATGCTGGTCGCCAAGCTCTTCGGCGAGGAGCCGACCCAGCAGGTACAGGACGACCTGCGCCGCTTCAAGCAGGTGATGGAAGCGGGCGAAGTGCTGACGACCGACGGCCAGCCAACGGCGCGGACATAGCATCAAACCGTGACGCCGCGCCAGACAAAACGGGAGACCAACATACCCACGCGCCTGCCCGACGACAACGCTGACGCATCAGCACTCGCGACTCCATGATCGACTGGTAGCGTAGGCATCAGCCTACGCTACCATGGAAAATATGCTACCCCGCCTGCAAATTCGGCTGATCGAGGAGCCAGCCAGATGGCCCCCGGACGAGCAGCCACGTTCCTGTCGCCCGGATGGTGCCGGAGGCGCGCACTTCGGTGACTTCCACAGCCACTGTCGCGCGTCCATCGCCCGTATTCTGGGTGTTGCCAACGGCCACATCGACGCGCTGATCTTGCCCGAAGTGGCCGTTGATATTGCCATCCGGCGGGAACTGCGCCTTCATCCGGTCGGACCAGAGATTGGCGGCGGCGTCGAACTGGCGGCTGCTGACCAGTTGATAGAACTGCTGCACGGCCCCGGCGGGTGTGCTGGCGCCGTTCGCGATAACGGCAGGTGCGGCGGTGGCGGGCGGGGCCGTCGGCGGCGCAATCGTCGCGGTCGGCACGGGGGCGGGTGTCGCGGTCGGTGGCGCGAGCGGTGTGGGACTCGGAGGTGGAATCGTCGGGGCGACGGTCGGCGCCACAGTCGGGGTAGCAAGAGGCGCGGCAGTTGGTGCGACGTTTGCGACCGCCGTCGGGACGGTCGTCGGTCTCGGCGGCGCTGTGGGTGCAACGGTCGGTGGCGCGGTCGCGGTCGGTACGGTCAATGCAGTCGCCTGGGTGTTGACGGTCGGACGCGACGCAGTCGTCGTGGCGGCGGTCGCGGGATTGCCACCATGCGAGCGGGAGTACACGAAGAGCCCGACGCCAATTGCCAGGACGCAGATCGCCGCGATGAGTAGTGGCGCGATAAATCCACCCCTGCGCCGCTCCGGGCGCTCGGGCGGGATCTCGTCGCGCGGCATCGGTGGAGGTGGATCAATCGGGGTGCCGGGCGGCACGTCATACGCGGCGGTGCGCTCGATTGTCACGGTCGGCGGGTTCGCCGCAAGCGGTCGGGTCTCAGCAATCGCCGGCGGTCGAAGCCCATCGCGGGCACGAAGGAGCGCCGCGCGCATCTCGGCGGCAGATTGATAGCGCTGCGCCGGGTCCTTGGCGAGCGCCTTCATGACAACGGCTTCCGTTTCCGGCGCGATCTCCGGCCGCAGTGCGCGGATCGGCTGGGGCGTCTCGTGAACCTGCATCATCGCCACCGCAACGAGCGAGTCACCATTGAAGGGCACCTGCCCGGTCAGCGCCTCGTAGAGCACGATGCCGAGGCTGTAGAGGTCGGAGCGCCCGTCAAGAGGACGATGCAACGCCTGCTCGGGCGAGAGATAGTGCGCCGTGCCCATCACCATCTGGGTGCTCGTCAACTGCGATGCCCCCGCAGCGCGGGCGATGCCGAAATCCGTCACCTTGGCGACGCCCTCGGGATGGAGCAGGACGTTGTGCGGCTTGATGTCCCGGTGGATAAGGCGGCTGCTGTGAGCGGCCTCGAGCGCGGCGGCGACCTGCGCGCCGATTCCCAGCGCCTCGGCTTCCGGCAGCGCCCCGCGCTCGCGAATCGCCTCCTTCAGATTCGGGCCCGGCACGTACTCCATGACGATAAAGTAACTGTCGTCGGTCGTACCGGTGTCGTAGATGGCGACGATATTCGGGTGATTGAGCGCGGCGGCAGCCTGCGCCTCGCGGCGGAAGCGCTCGACAAAGAGCGGGTCGGAGGCAAGCGCGGGGTTGAGGATTTTCGCTGCCACATCGCGATGCAGTCGCCGGTCATGCGCGAGGTAAACACGAGCCATGCCGCCAATGCCGATCGTTTGGCGAAGGTCATACCGCTCGCCGATGCGTTGCTGATCGGATACCTGCACCACAGTCAAACCTCGTCGCGCCACAAGGGAAGTGAAGAGCCAATCTGCTCTCGTCCGAGGAAGAGTAACGCATTATTGATGCCGTGGCACGACGGACGGCAACGATAGCCATGCTATGGTATACATTCCCGCGACGACAGTATGGCACTACGCGCCGCCCTCCTTCTCCGCGAGCGGAATTGAGACACGTTCATGTTGCTGACACTCTCGACAACCTATACCCCCGCGACCGACCTCGGCTTCCTGCTCCACAAGAATCCGGCCCGTGCGCAAACCTTCCCGCTCTCCTTCGGGCAGGCGCACGTTTTCTACCCCGAGGCGACGGAAACGCGCTGCACGGCGGCGCTCGTGCTCGATATCGACCCAATCGGCCTCGTGCGCGGTCGGTACGGCTCCGCGCAGCAATACGTCAGCGATCGCCCATACGTCGCGTCATCCTTTCTCAGTGTCGCCCTGACGCAGATCTTCCGCAGCGCGATGGCGGGCCAGAGCAAAGAGCGTCCCGCATTGGCGGCGACGCCGATCCTGCTGGAAGCGACGCTCGCCGCTGTTCCGTGTCGCGGGGGTGCGCCCTTCCTCCACCGGCTATTCGCGCCGCTCGGCTATACCGTCGTAGCGGATCGCTATCCGCTCGATGCGTCGTTCCCGCAGTGGGGAGAGAGCGGATATTACACGATCCGTCTCAGCGGCCTCGTCCGCGTCGCGGAACTGCTCACCCATCTCTATATCCTCATCCCCGTTCTGGATGACGAGAAACACTACTGGGTCGGCGACGAAGAGGTGGAAAAATTGCTGCGGCATGGCGCGGGCTGGCTCGCGGCGCACCCGGAACGCGAGGTGATCGCCCAGCGCTATCTGAAGCATCGCCGCAGCCTCGCGCGCGCCGCTCTCGCCCAACTGGTCGCGGATGACGGGACAGACCCGGAGGGGGCGGAAGAGCGCCATGACACCGAGGAAGCAGCAGTCGAACGACCAATCAGTCTGAACGAGCAGCGCATCGGCGCGGTCGTCGCCGCGCTGAAGCAGAGTGGCGCGACAAGTGTGCTCGACCTCGGCTGCGGCGAGGGGCAATTGCTCCGCCCGCTGCTTGAGGATCGCCAGTTCACACGCATCGTCGGGCTCGATGTTTCCCACCGCGCGCTCGAACGGGCGCGCGAACGTCTGCGTCTCGATGATCTCCCGCCCCTCCAACGGCAGCGGATCACGCTCCTACACGGCGCGCTGACTTACCGCGATGCCCGGCTGACGGGATATGACGCGGCGGCAGTCGTCGAAGTGATCGAACACCTCGATCCGCCGCGACTCGCCGCTTTCGCTCGGGTGCTCTTCGCCTGCGCCCGCCCGGAGACGGTGGTGCTGACGACGCCGAACCGGGAGTACAACGTCCGCTTCGACACCCTCCCTGCCGGCCAGTTCCGCCACAAAGATCACCGCTTCGAGTGGACGCGCGCCGAGTTCCAGCAGTGGGCAAACAGTGTCGCGGAGATCTATGGCTATGCCGTCCGGTTCCTCCCCGTTGGCCCTGACGAGCCAGCGGTCGGCTCCCCGACGCAAATGGGTCTCTTTTCGCGCCAGAACGGGATCAGTGATGTCTGAAATCGACCAATACAGCTATCGCTGTCTCGGCATCGTTTCATGTCCGTCAGCATATGAACCGTTCAAGGGCTGGCACCGAGAAATCCCGCTCTACCGCTTTGACAGCGACGGAACAGACGCGCTTGACTCGTTTCAAGCCAAGCGAGGTGACGTACTCGTCGGCGGAGGTCGGGGGGAATGCGCTGCGCTACGCATCTCGATTCCGGAAGCGTTCCTCGCCTTTACGCGCGACGATTGGGACGAGTGGCAGAAACTGGACCAACTGGTGTGCGCATACTGGTCAGCAACTGAGGCATTCATTTTCGGTGACGGATTCCGTCGAATCGGATGGCAACTAGCGGAAGGGCCTTTAGAAATCTGGCTGTGTGACCACATCATGAGTTTCTTAGCACGAGAATACGGCGACACATTCGGTGAATTCGTTGGCCCATTGCCGATAGAGCAAGACGGCTCGATATGCCGACTACCGACCGAGGAAGAATTGCGTATCCTTCGCCCGCGAGGCAGTCAATGAACATCACCGTCCCGGAACTCTCGCTCGTCGTGCTGATCGGCGCGTCGGGGTCGGGCAAATCAACCTTTGCGCGAGCACACTTCACACCGACGGAAGTACTCTCGTCGGATGCCTGCCGCGCGCTCGTCTCCGACGACGAGAATAACCAGGCGGCGACGAATGACGCCTTCGACCTGCTGCACTTCATCGCCGCGAAGCGCCTCGCCGCCGGGAAACTGACCGTTGTGGACGCGACGAACGTCCAACCCGAGGCGCGCAAGCCGCTCGTCGCGCTCGCGCGGCAGTACCATGTCCTGCCCGTGGCCATCGTCCTCGATCTGCCGGAGAAGGTCTGTCAGGAGCGCAATCAGGGTCGGCCGGATCGGGCGTTCGGGCCACACGTCGTCCGCAAGCATGTCCAGGAGTTGCGTCGGTCGCTGCGCGGCTTGCAGCGCGAGGGATTCCGCCATGTCTTCGTCCTCTCCTCCCCCGAGGAGATCGCCGCCGCGACGGTCGCGCGCCAGCCGCTCTGGAATAACCGGAAAGGCGATCACGGCCCCTTCGACATCATCGGCGATGTGCATGGCTGCTTCGATGAATTGTGCACCCTGCTTGCGAACCTCGGCTATATCGTGACGGGAGAGGGCGAAACAGTCGCCGTCCTCCCGCCCGAGGGCCGAAAGGCGGTATTCCTCGGCGACCTCGTCGATCGCGGGCCGAAGATTCCCGCCGTGCTCCGTTTTGTGATGGGCATGGTCGCGCGCGGCGACGCCCTCTGCGTGCCCGGCAATCATGACGGCAAACTCGTGCGGAAACTGCGCGGCCGGGATGTGCAAATCACGCATGGCCTCGCCGACTCGCTAGCGCAACTCGACGGCGAGTCGCCCGAATTCCGGCAGGCGGTGGCGTCGTTCCTCGACGGATTGGTGAGCCACTACGTCCTCGACGACGAGAAATTGGTCGTCGCGCACGCGGGTATGAAGGCGGAGATGCAGGGGCGCGGGTCGGGCAAGGTGCGCGAGTTCGCGCTCTATGGCGAAACGACAGGCGAGACCGACGAGTTCGGCCTGCCGGTCCGATACAACTGGGCGACTGAGTATCGCGGCGCGGCGCGGGTCGTCTACGGCCATACGCCCGTGCCGGAAGCGGAATGGCTCAACCACACCATCAACATCGACACCGGCTGCGTCTTCGGCGGCAAGCTAACGGCGCTCCGTTACCCGGAGATGGAGATTGTCTCGGTCCCGGCGGCGCACACCTACGCCGAACCGGTCCGCCCTTTCATCCCCGAAACAGACCACGCGCCCGCGCGCAGCGCGCAGCAGGAGCACGATGACCTCCTCGACATGGAGGATGTCTCAGGCAAGCGATACATCACCACGCGCCTGCATCGCACGGTGACGATCCGCGAGGAGAACGCCGCCGCCGCACTGGAAGTGATGAGCCGGTTCGCCGTCGACCCCAAATGGCTGATCTATCTGCCGCCGACGATGTCGCCATGCGAGACCTCGCACGAGCCGGGCTTGCTCGAACACCCGGCGGAAGCGCTCGCCTATTATCGCCATCAAGGCGTTCCACGCATCATCTGCGAAGAGAAGCATATGGGCTCGCGCGCCGTGGTGATCGTCTGCCGCGATGAAGATGTGGTCCGCCAGCGATTCGGCATCCTCGAACCGGGCATCGGCATCTGCTACACACGCACCGGCCGCCGGTTCTTCGATAGCCCCGATCTTGAAGATGCGTTCTTGCGTCGCATGAAGCGGGCGCTCGATACCACGGATTTCTGGGGTACGCACGGCACGGACTGGGTCTGCCTTGACTGTGAACTGATGCCGTGGTCCGCCAAGGCGCAAGAGTTGATCCGCCAGCAATACGCGGCGACGGGCGCGGCCGCACAGGCCGCGCTTGGCGAGACGATAGCAGTGTTGCGGCAGGCGCACGCGAACGGCGTCGCGGTCGATGACCTGCTCGCCCGCACCGAGGCGCGGCTGGGGATGGTCGGTGCATACCGCGACGCGTACCGCCGATATTGCTGGCCGGTCACGTCGCTCGATGACCTGAAACTGGCGCCATTTCATGTGCTGGCAACCGAGAATGCAGTCCATGTAGACAAGGATCATGCGTGGCATCTCGCGGCGCTCCATGAGATGTGCCAGGCCGATGACGGTCTGCTCCTCGCGACCGCGCATCAGGTCGTTGACCTCACCAACCCCGAGAGCGAAGCGGCGGCGGTCGCATGGTGGACGGCGCTGACGGCGGGCGGCGGCGAGGGCATGGTAGTCAAGCCACTCGATTTCATCGCGACCGGACGGCGCGGCTTGGTGCAGCCCGCCGTTAAATGCCGGGGGCGCGAGTACCTCCGCATCATCTACGGGCCGGAATACACCGCACCCGAGCACCTCGAACGGCTACGCGAGCGGGGCTTATCGACGAAGCGGTCGCTCGCCTTGCGCGAGTTCGCGCTCGGTATCGAGGCACTGGAACGCTTCGTCCGGCACGAGCCACTCCGTCGCGTGCATGAGTGCGTCTTCGGCGTGCTGGCGATGGAGAGTGAGCCTGTCGATCCACGGCTCTGATACGCGCCGATTCAATCCACCGGGCGGGGCGCCCAGCGGTCGCCGTCGCGCGCGACGACGTGGGTGATGCCGAGATCCCGGAGGATAGCGGTGGCCTCGGTGAATCCGGCGGCGACGTCGTCGGGGTGATGCGTGTCGGCGGTGACGGTGATCGGGATGTCCAGATCGCGGCAACGGGCGAGCACCCACGGGCTGGGGAACGGCGCGTTGATCGCCTTCCGCAGTCCTGAGGTATTCAGTTCGACGATCAGCCCGCCCGACTTGAAGACGCGTAGCGTCTCCTCGACCGCCGCGATGTACCACGGGTCGCTCTCGCAGAAGTAGCGGTCACCGACGTTCCACATCTTCATCTTGTCCAGGTGGCCGACGATGGCGACGCCGGGCGTGCCGACCATCGCGCGCTGCAAGGCGAAGTAGCGCTCGAACGCGCGGCGTACATCGCCGTCCCAGCCGCCCGTGAGGCCCGAGGCGAAACGCTCGGCGCTCTCATCGATCTCCCACGGCATCCCCTCGCCGTCCGTGCCGACGAAATGGACGGAGCCGACGAGGTAATCGAAATTATGCGGGTAGATCTGCTCGCGGCAGAATCCTGCGAGGCCCGGCAGATAATCGAGTTCGAGGGCGAGGAAGATCGCCAGGCGGTCGCGGTACTCGTCGCGGAGCGCGCGCACGTCCGCGCAATAGGCGGGCAGATCGTCGAGGCGCATCATCCACGGGTCGCGCATCGGCACGGGCAGCGGCGCGTGGCTCGAAACGCCGTAGGAATCGAGCCCCGCCGCGACCGCCGCGTCAATGTACTGCCGAATCTCGCCCTCGCCGTCGCAGTAGCGGCTGTGCGTGTGATAGTTCGTCCGCAGGGTCATGCGCCGACGGCCTCCTTAAAGCGGCGGATGGCGTCGATATGCTCCTGCGGCGATTGCAGGCCGGCTTTCATGGTGTTGACGGTAAGGTGCGTCGCGCCGATATCGCGCCATCCCTCGACCTGCCGCGCCCACTCGTCCGGCGTGGCGCCCGCGATGCTGACGCGCGCCTCAAAGCCGATGCGCGCCGGATCGCGCCCGGCGGCGCGCGCGTACTCCTGCATCCGTTCGATCATCTGCCGCGCCGTCTCGTCCGGCGGGCGCTGCGGGAACCAGCCGTCGCCCATCTCGCCGACGCGCTTGAGCGTCACCTCGGAGCTGCCGCCGATCCAGATCGGGATCGGGCGCTGCACGGGCATCGGATTGAGCCCCGCCGCCTCGATGTGGTGCCACTGGCCGTGGAAGGTGACGACCTCGTCGGTGAAGAGCGTGCGGAGGACGGCGATCTGCTCCTCGCTGCGCTTGCCGCGATTCTTGAAGTTCTCGCCGAGCGCCTCGTACTCCACATCGTTCCAGCCGACGCCGATGCCAAGGCGGAACTTGCCGCCCGTGAGCACGTCCACCTCTGCCGCCTGCTTCGCGACGAGCGCCGTCTGTCGCTGCGGCAGGATGATCACGCCCGGCACGAACTCCAATTTCGATGTCACGCCCGCGAGGTAGCCGAAGAGGACGAACGGCTCGTGGAAGAGGCTGTGTTGGGTGTATCTATCTCCCCAGTTCGGGCGGTTCGTGATGTCCGCGCCGAGCACATGGTCGTAGGCGAGCAGGTGCGTGTAGCCGAGCCCTTCCGCCGCCTGCGCGTAGTTGCGCACGGCGACCGGGTCCGCCGTGATCTCGTTCTGCGGGAATGTCACACCGATGCGCATCGTTTGGTTCCTCTCTGTCATACGCCGAACCACTCATGCACGTCTGAACGGCGGGCGGACGTTGACTATTCCGGTCACGGAGGCGACACGGGAGACGACGTACTGAATG
>JBPCMC010000015.1:0-3665 GCA_051002645.1 Thermomicrobiales bacterium | reverse complement strand
CCCCCCCCCCCCCCCCCCCCCCCACCACGGGAAGTTCGAACACACGGAGGGGGGGTGGGGGGCAACTCGCGTGGTTTCCCCGCCTTTCTGCCGAAGAGACGGGGGCAAGAGTGAAGATTACTGCGATTGAGGCGATTCCGATTACCATTCCGATCAAGCCGGAGTTGATTATCAGCAGCGCGCGGGGCACGCATGATGTGTCGCCGTTCGTGATCGTGCGTGTCTATACGGATGAGGGCGTGACCGGGCTCGGCGAGGTCAGTTGCACACCGATCTGGAGCGGCGAGGATCAGGTGACGGCGGTACATTTCATCGCCACGCTGCTGGCGCCCGCACTGATCGGCCAGTCGCCGCTGGAGATTGAGCGGGTTCACGCGACCATGTACCGCGTCCTGGCCGCTAACCCCTTCACGAGGGCGGCGATTGAGACTGCCTGCTGGGACATACTCGGCAAGGTGGCCGGGCTGCCGCTCTATCGACTCTGGGGCGGGCCGGTGCGCGAGCGCGTGCCGATCAAGTTCTCACTCTCCGGCATCGAGCCGGAGCGGGTGACGCGCGTCGCGGAGTATGCGCTCGGGCTCGGCTTCCGCGCCATGAAGGTGAAAGTCGGCACCGACCCGGCGGCTGATATCCGCCGCTACCGCGCCGTGCGGGAGGTGGTCGGGCCGGACATTCGCCTCGGCGCGGATGCCAACGGCGGCTGGACGGTGCGGCAGGCCATCGATACGGTGCGGCGGCTGGAGGAATACGGCCTCTGGTTCATCGAGCAACCCGTCCCGCCCGGCGATCCGGGCCGGCTCGCAGAGGTGCGCGCCGCGACCCGAACGCCGCTGCTCGCCGACGAGAGCGTGTCGACGCCGGAGGACGCGATGGCGCTGATTCGTGCCGAGGCGGCGGATGCGCTCAGCGCCTATGTCGGCATGGGTGCGGGGCTGGATGTCGTGCGGCGCATCGGCGCGGTCGCGCGGGCGGGCGGCATCGGCTGTACGCTGGGGAGCAACCTCGAACTCGGCATCGCCAGCGCCGCGATGACGCATCTCGCCGCCGCGACCTTTGACCTCACCTGCGAAGCCTGGCCGCCTGACATCCTCGGCCCGCTCTACTACGAGGCGGAGATTCTGGCCGAACCGCTCGACATCCACGACGGCTCGGTCGGCCTCCCCACCGGCCCCGGCCTCGGCGTAGCGCTCAATGAGGACGTGCTTACCCGGTATCGGGCATAAATGCGGCTAGTCCCGCGCGGAACGACCGGCGTGCTATCCTGCCTTATCAGATGCAGAACTCGGCGCCGGTATTGCGGCCGACCGGATACCACCGGAGGGAAGAGGAAATGGCGGGCATCCAGGGCATCCACCATATCACCGCCGTCTGCGGCGACGCGCAGCGGACCATCGACTTCTACACCGGCGTGCTGGGGCTACGCCTTGTCAAGAAGACGGTCAACTTCGACGATCCCGTCAGCTATCACCTCTACTTCGGCGACGCGGTCGGCAGCCCCGGCTCGGCGATCACCTTTTTCGAGTGGCCGGGCGCACCGAAGGGAGCGCCCGGCATCGGCGGGACACACCATTTCGCGCTGACGGTAGACGACCGCGACGGCCTGCTGCGATGGAAGCGGCGGCTGACCGACCTCGGCATCTCGGTCAGCGGCCCCCTCGACCGCCACTACTTCACGTCGATCTACCTCGCCGACCCTGATGGTACAATCGTCGAGATTGCGACCAGGGGGCCGGGCTGGACGCGGGACGAGGCGCCGGATCGCCTCGGCACGGAGCAGCGCGACCCGCCGCCCGCGATGATCGTCGCCAACCGGGACGAGGCGCAGATCGCCGCAGAGACATGGCCGGAGCCGGTACCCGCGATCACGCCGGAGATGGCGCTACGCCACGGGATGCACCACATCACCGCGATCAGTTCCGACATCGAGCGCACACATGACTTCCTCGGCGGGCTGCTCGGGATGCGCCGCGTGAAAATGACCGCGAACTTCGACGATCCGACCTCGGTGCATTGGTACTGGGGTGTCGGTGACGGTCAACCGGGGACGATCATCACCTACTTCGGGCGCGACCCCGCCCGCGAGCCGAGGGCACGCCTGGGCGCGGGCCAGACGCACCATTACGCGCTCGCCGTCCCCGACGAGGAGACGCAACTCGCCTTCCACGAGCGACTGCTGGGCGCGGGCCTGCGCGTCTCGCCGGTGATGGACCGCATCTACTTCAAGAGCATCTACACCGCCGACCCGGACGGCCACATCGTCGAACTCGCCACCGCCGGCCCCGGCTTTCTCGTGGATGAGCGCGAGGAGAATCTGGGGCGCACCCTTCAACTCCCGCCCTGGCTCGAACCGCGCCGTGCCGAGATCGAACGCGCGTTGAAGTCGGCCGGTCCGGCGGAGCGTCGATAAGTTGGGAACGAGCGAATTGATGGAGATCTCCCGATGCCGGACAGGGGAGCGGACCATCCCATTGTGAACATCCTCGGGGAGAAGGTCGCCCTCGGCCCGCTACACCGCAATCTCCTGCCGCATGAGTACGGCTGGACGAATGATCTCGCCACTTTGCGGATGCAGGGCAGCGTGCCCGAACCCTGGCCGATGGAGCGGATCATCCGCCGTTACGAGTCCAGCGTGACCGCCACCGATATGATCCTCTTCGCCATCTACGAGCGCGCGACGATGCGACCGATCGGCGTGACCAACCTGCAGGGAATCGACTATCGCCACGGCACAGCGGAGTTCGTCATCTTCATCGGCGCGGCGGATGCGCGCGGCAAGGGATACGGCACCGAGACGGCGCGCCTGATGCTCGATTACGCCTTCGCAGCACTCGGCTTGCGGAACATCATGCTCACCGTCTACGCCTATAACCCGGCGGCGCGCCGTGCCTATGA
Source organism: Thermomicrobiales bacterium (assembly GCA_051002645.1). Taxonomy (GTDB): domain Bacteria; phylum Chloroflexota; class Chloroflexia; order Thermomicrobiales; family JALYUS01; genus JALYUS01. The sequence continues at coordinate 773 of JBPCMC010000015.1, read as the reverse complement.
GAAGGCGGGATTTACGGAGTTCGCCCGGCGACGTGAGTCCGTCTGGATGGGCGGCAGACTGTGGGACACGGTCTACATGGAGGCGATTGCCCACCCCCAGCCCCTCCCGAAACGGGAGGGGAGCAGGTAGCACCGTCATGGCTATAATGTGTGCCGCGACGCACCATGTGTTCAGCGGTTGGACAAACACACTTCCCGCGTGCTCCCCTCCCGTGTCGGGAGGGGTTGGGGTGGGCTATCCCACCGCCGCGAGCATCGTGCAGAACCGTTCGATCTCGTCCTCGCTGTTGTAGTAATGGACGGAGGCGCGCACCATCGCTGCGAGGCCGCGCGCCTCCATGTCCAGCCGCGTGCCGAGGACGGTGGTGGATGAGACGTTGATGCCGCGCGCGAGGAGGGACTCGACGAGCGTGTCGGGTTCGTGCCCGTCGACCGTGAAGGTGACGATGCCGCACTGCTCCGCGCCGCTATCGCGCACCGTCACGCCCGGCATCGCGCCAAGTCGCGCGCGGAGCATCGTCGCCAGCGCGCGGATGCGCGCCCACGTCGTCTCGATGCCCCACGCCCGCGCGTAGTCGATTGCCACGCCGAGGCCGATCTTCGTCGCGTAGTTCGTCTCCCAGTTCTCGAAACGGCGGGCATCCGCGCGGATCTCGTACCGGTCGCGCGCGACCCAGGTGGCGGCGTGGTCATCGAGGAAGGGCGGCACGAGCCGTTCCAACAGCGCACGACGGACGTAGAGGAATCCCGTGCCGCGCGGGCCACGCAGATAC
>JBPCMC010000014.1:0-10943 GCA_051002645.1 Thermomicrobiales bacterium | reverse complement strand
CGCCGTAATAGCCGTTGTCGATCTCCTCGAAGCGATGTTCGTCAACGCTGCCGTCCGGGTGATAGATCGAGACGAGCCGCGTGCCCGTTTGCCCGTTCAACGCCATCACGCCGTTCGTGCCGTAGAGACGCAGTTCGTTCGGTTCGGGCGGCACGGCGATTTCCGGGTAGCAGGCGGTGTAGTTGCCGATCGCGCCGCTGACGAAGCGGAGGTTGAGGGTCAAATCCGAGGGCGCGTCGATGGTGCTGTTCGCGCGCTGCGCCTCGCCATGCACCTGCGTGGCGTCGCCGCAGAGCATCCTGATCGTCGCGGTATGGTGGACGCCGCCATCGAGGTGCGCGCCGCCGCGATAGGCGGGGTCGTGGCGCCACGGTGTGCTGGAGAACTGGCCCGGACGCGGCACGATCTGGCTGACCATCCGCCATGTCATCAGGTGGACGCGGCCAATCGCGCCGTCGTCGAGCAGCGTGCGCGCCAGGCGGAGGTCGTCGCGATAGAAGCAGTTCTCCGCGATCAGCACGATCCGGTCGGGGAACTCCGTCTCCAGTGCGAGGAAGGCGCGGCCCTCCTGCTCATCGCTCCCGGCGGGTTTCTCGCAGATGACGTGCTTGCCCGCCGCGAGGCAGTCGCGCGTGACGGCGTAATTGAGCGGAATCGGCAGCGAGATCAGCACCGCCTCGACATCGTCGCGGCGCAGGAGATCGCGATAGTCCGCAGAATAGTCGTCCATCGACGCGCCGCTATAGGCCGCGAAGTGTTCCGCCTTCGGCCGCGTGTGGTTGGCGAAAGCGGTGATCGCGAATTGGTCGGTCATCCGCTGTAAGGCGGGCCAGTGCAATTGCTCCACCGCCAGCCCGGTGCCGATCACCCCGAGCCGGATCGCGCGTGAATTCATCTTGCTGTCGCCCATCTCGTTCCGCCTTCCATCACGGACATGATGCCCGCCCGTTGTCCTCGGGAATCATGCTACACGATGCGTGCCGCTCAGGTCACGACGATCTGGAGTCGGAAGGCGCGCGATGGCGCGCTGCAGGGCGGCTGCGCGGTTCGGCAGACCGGATCGCCGGTGGCGGTGAGCGTCGTTTGCCCCGGCTGTTTGGCGGCGTAGATGCCCTGCGCGCCCGCGATGACGGAGATGTTGGGCACGCGGCTGGCGACCGTGTCGTCCGCCACCTGGATTTTCCAGTCGTACTCGCTGCCGAGGGCGAGCAGGAACGACGCACCGTGCGGGAGCGTGATCGTCTGACCGTCGTCGGCGAGCGTCACGGTGCGTGTCGCCTGGGTCGCGAGATCGCTGCCGTAGCGCCAGCGGTAGTACTGCTGCCCGACATTGCCGAACTCGACGCGGAAATCCGCCGGGTTGGCGGGATTATCGGTGAGGACGCGGCGCTCGAACGGCTGGATGAGGATGCGCTGCTGCTGTCCGGCAATGGCGACATCCGCCCAGAACGGCTCGGTCAGCGCCAGCCCGATATTCTCGAGCCCGACGCGGGCGCGGAAGTCCGCGAAGGCGCGGGCGACGCCGTGGCCGGTGGCCGCATCGACGCTCGCGATTGCCGTCCCCGCATCCGGTGACGGGTCGATGGTGCTTCCACCTTGCGCGGTGAGGAGCAACCGCACCGGCGCGCCGACGGTTGGCGTCTGCGTCGCGGCCGGGCCGGTCGCGAGATCGCGGTAGAGGGGGAACGTATTGGTGGCATCACCCGCCACCGGGATGGCGGCGGGTGTCTGCTGGTCGAAGCGCGCGTCGCTCGTCTGCACCTTCCCCGTCATCATCTCCGCGACGAGCAAGCCGGAGGTGACACTGGCGCGCGGGCTGCTCTCATTGAGCAATTCCATGCGGCCTTTGTCGAAATACTGGACGATGCGGCGGGTGAAGATGGCGGGCGGGTCGCAGGGCCGGGGCATCCCCGGCGGCTGTTGCGGGCACGCCTGCGCGAAGAAATACGCCTCATATTGCCCCGCCCCGGCGGTGGCGAGCGGGCCCCAGAAATTGGCGACGACGCCCTCGTCCTGCTGCCATCGCTGGGCAAAGACCGGGTCGGCGAACGTGTCCGCCGCCCCGACGCCGGGGAGCATCGCGAACAGCATCAGGCCGGCGATCAGGAGCGGGAACGGTTTGTATGTGGGCACAAGGCGCCTCCTCTGCGGGTATGTGAAATCGCCGCATCGTGATTGTACTCCCTCCGGGGAACCTCACCCCCTAGCCCCCTCTCCATTGCGATGGAGGGGGGGAGCAAATGCGGTGAAGAAACACGTTTGGGGTACGTCACGGCACTTGACGCGAGGCACCCCTCTCCATCGCGATGGAGAGGGGGCTGGGGAGTGAGGCTCCCCTTTAATATTGCCACGAAATATTTCTGGTGATACTGCCTCGCAGGTGGTATACTACGTGGAACAGGCAGCCAATCACGATGGTCGGGCAACGGCTGCCCGTGCGTTTGCCCCCGAAAGCAATTGTTTCATTATCAGTGCCGGACCGGAGCGCTGCACACAGGGCGTTGCGATTCTTCACAGGAAGACGAGGGACCGCCATGCAGCAGACACCGAAAACCACCGCACCGAGCGGATTCATCGAGAAAATGCGCCAGTGGTGGGCGAAGCTCATCCATCGCACGTAACGCGGTATCCACCGGAGCGCATGGCCTGACGGCCACGATGTCGCCGCGTCGCCATGCCGCGTACGCGCGATGATGCGCTTCCTCGCTTCGAGCAGCTTTTGGCGGCAACGCGCCGCGAACAACGAATAACGGAAAGGTACGAACATGACGATACGCAGCGGCCATGCGCCGGTTTTTGTGCGCGCGATGCTTTGTGACGCGATTCAGTACGGCGCGGAGCACGGCGCCTGGTGGGAGTGGTTCGCCACCGACGCCGTCAAGGAATACCCGTGGGAGGAGCAGGAGTCGAAGCGGTGGCGGGAGATGGACGCGCGCGGGCGAGCGCGGTGGTTCACAACGCAACTGTGGAACTGCGGGGACATCGTGCCCCACACCTACCTCGCACTGATCAATCAGGCGCCGGGGCTGACCTATGCCCAGGTGGTTTCTCGCCTGCGGCGGGATGTCATGGAGCCGTCACGACTGCAAGCAACCGGCGAACGGCTGCAGGCGCGGTCGGGATGATGGTCGAAGGAGTCTCCACCATGATGGAACCACGCACCGTGAGCGGACGGGAACTTCTTCCGCTCGGCATCGTCGCGGGCCGCGCCATCTACCGGCTCACCTCCCAGGGGGAGGGGTATCGCCTGACGCCGGACATCCGCGCTGGCTATCTGCTGCGCCGCGAGTCGGACGGCTACTCCGGTGTCTTCGACAATCTGGAAACGGCCGTCGCCTACATCGCGACGCTCGAACAGCAAGAGCAATGAGCGAACGATGACGAAAGTGATTCCCCCGACCGGCGATGTGCCCGCGCCCATCTGCCGCGAGATTCTGCGCTCCGTCCACCAGGCCGATGTGCTCTATGTCGCGTTCCCCCGCTTCGGGCGCGCGCTGGTCGTCGATCTGCGCCGGAGCGCGGTGGACTTCCCCGCCATGCTCGTCACCAAACTGGAGTTGACCTCCGAGCAGCAGGCGGCGGCTGTCGAACGGCTGCGCCCCAGTTCCCCGACGCTGCACCGCTTCGCGAGCGTGGCGTGGGGCGGCTCGACGCGCGCTTTCGCGGAGCAGGGTGTCCTCCCCGCCATCCTCAACCGCCTGCCCGCCGCGAACACTCAGGACGCGATGGACGTCTTCGAGGAATTGCGCGACGCTGAGCGCACGACCACGACGCGTACCCCGCACCTCGCGCGATAGACTTCCCCATCTCGCATATGCAGGGTCTTCTCTGTCATGCGAGCGGCTACTCAACGACCTGATGGAACTCGATCACCCGTCCCTCAGGGTCGGCGCAGAAGAGTTGGTGCCATCCTGTAATCGCCCAGACGCCCATGTCGCTGTAGGGGATGCCCGCCGCGTCTAACCGCGCCCGCAGTGCCGCGATATCGTCGACGCGGAAGGCGAGGTGGCCCGCGCCGAGCGGATTGACGGGCAGGCGCTCTCGCGCCGCGAAATCGGGGTCGGCGGGGATGAAATGATACTGATAGCCGCCCTCATCCTGAAGTGTGGCAATTGTCGCGTCGTAGGCGCCCCGGTCGCGCGGCAACGCGACCGGCGTCAGGCCGAGCAGATCGCGATAGAAGGCGGCGCTCTCCTGCCAATGCGCCCCGGCGAGGTTGAGGTGGTGCGGTCGCGGATTCGCCATCCGGTTTGCCTCCTTTGTGCACGTTCCATCGACTCAGAAGCGCAATGTCGCGCCGTGCGTGCGGAGCCAGGTGCGCTGCTCGTTCATTGCCGGGCAGTAGCGGGCGACGACGCGCCAGAAGCGCGCCGAGTGGTTCAGTTCGACGCGGTGCGCCAGTTCGTGGACGACAACGTAATCGAGGACGGCCGGGGGCGCGAGGACGAGCCGCCAGTTGAAGTTGAGATTGCCCGCGCGCGAGCAACTGCCCCAGCGCGTCTTCTGGTCGCGGATCGCCAGACGATCGTAGGTCACGCCCATCTCCGTCGCCCGGCGCTGCACCTGCGTAGCGATGGCGAAGCGCGCCGCCTCGCGCAGCCACGCCTCCAACGCGGGCCGCGCCGCTGCTTCCTCCGGCGCGATCACGGTGAAGGTCTGCCCATCATGCCGCACCACCGCCCGTTTCCCCGGCAGAATGCGCATCTCGATTGCATATGCCGTACCGAGGAAGGTGAATCGCTCCGGCAGGGGCGCATCGGCGGCGGGCGCTGCCGGGAGCGCGGCCATCCGGTCGAGATGCTTCAGTATCCACCCTTCGCGGCGCTCGATGAAATCCAACAGGCGGTGGCGGTCGTATCCCAGCGGTGTGACGACACGCAGCCCCGTACCGGGCGCGATAATCAGCCGGGGGTGCCGGGCGCGCTGGCTGATTGTCAGGGTGTACGGCACCGCCCGCCCCGCGAGATTAACGCTCTCCACCGCTTCGCTTCTCCTTCTCCGCCGCTCGACGCACCACGCGGAGCATAGCACGTTGGCCCCTCCCCCAGCCCCTCCCCGACGCGGGGAGGGGAGCCGGAATGAACCCCCTCCCGCGTCGGGAGGGGGCAGGGGGTGGGTATCCCCGATGCGCCCGCACGCTGCATCTGCGATACTGCGCCGCACGAGTGGGGAAACGACGCTATTGAAAGGACATACGACGTATGGCGGCAGTGCTTGACCCGATCATTCAATCCCTGGCGGAGCGCGTGAGCAGGGAGCGGCGCTACCTGCACATGCACCCGGAACTCTCGCTGCACGAGACGAACACCGCCCATTTCGTCGCGGAAAATCTCAAGGAGGCAGGCATCCCCTTCCGGGCGAATGTCGGCGGCGACGGGCGGCCCTTCTACATGGACGCCGACGCGCTGAAGGTCGCCGGCATCGAGACGCTGCCGACGACGGGCGGCACCGGCATCATCGCCACCATCGAGGGGGCACGTCCCGGCAAGTGCGTCATCCTGCGCGGCGACATGGACGCGCTGGCGATGCAGGAGGAGACGGGCGCGGATTATGCCTCGCTCACCCCGAATGTCATGCACGCCTGCGGGCACGATGTCCACACCGCCGTCATCCTCAACACCGCGCGGGTGCTCTGGGCGCGTCGCAACGAGTTCGTGGGGACAGTCAAACTGATGTTCCAGCCCGGCGAGGAAGGCTTCGGCGGCGCGCGGGCGATGATCGAGGACGGCCTGATGGAGAACCCGCATGTGGACGCTGCCTTCGCCCTCCATGTGGACCCGCAGGTACCCGCCGGGCAGATCGCCTACACGCCGGGCATCGCCAACGCCTACTCCGACCGCGTCTTCATCCGCGTGCATGGCAAGGGCGGGCACGCCGCCCGGCCACACAGCGCCGTGGACAGCACGCTCGTCGCGGCGCATATCCTCATCGCGCTCCAGACGCTCATTAGCCGCGAGACAGACCCAACGCAGTCCGCCGTCATCACGATCGGCACCTTGCAGGCCGGTGTCGGCGCGGCGAACGTCATCCCCGAGTTCGCCACCCTCTTCGGCACGGTACGGACGCTCAATCTCGACGTGCGCGACCACATCCGCCGGCGCATCCCCGAACTCGCCTCACACATCGCGCAGGCGATGGGCGCGACGGCGGAGACCGCCTACCTGACCGGCTACCCGGCGATGGTCAACAACCCGGCGATGTGCGACCTGATCCGCCGCGCCGCCACACCGATCATCGGCGCCGATCACATCAGCGAGAAGCCGCTCGGCCTTGGCGGTGAGGATTTCTCCTTCGTCCTGGAGAAGGTGCCCGGCGCGATGATGCGCCTCGGCACCGGCAATGTCTCGCGCGGCCTGACGAGCGGCGTCCACCACCCGAAATTCGATGTGGACGAAGAAGCCCTCCCCCTCGGCGTTGCCCTGATGACCGCTATTGCTATGGAGTATCTGAGCAATGAGCAATGAGCAATGAGCAACGAGGGAGATTGGCTTCCTCATTGCTCATTGCTCATTGCTGAAGGGAGGCCGCCGTGCTCGACTTCGGCATTACTCTTAAGCCCGATATGCTCCCGGAGCGTCTCATATCCCTCACGCGGCAGGCGGAGGAGGCGGGTTTCGCGTACGGGTGGCTTTTCGATTCGCATGTGCTCTGGCTGGAACCGTACCCGCTGCTGACGCTGATGGCGCTCAATACGACGCGGATGCGCCTCGGCACCTGCGTCACGAACCCGGCGACGCGCGACCCGACCGTCACGGCGAGTGCATTAGCGACGCTGAACATTATCTCCGGCGGGCGGATGGACCTCGGCATTGGCCGGGGCGACAGCGCGCGCCGGGTGATGGGCAAGAAGCCGACGACGCTCGCCACCCTGGAGCAGGCGACACGGATCATCCGCGACCTCGCCAGCGGCCAGCCGACCGATTACGACGGCGAGCAGATTCGCATGGAGTGGGCGGGCGGCACGCTGCCGGTCTGGATCGCCGGGTATGGCCCGAAAGCGCTGCACATGGCGGGGCGGATCGCGGACGGCGTCATCCTCCAGTTCGCCGATCCGCACCTGATCCGCTGGTGCATGGGCTTCGTGCGGGCAGGCGCGGAGGCGGCCGGGCGCGATTTCTCCACCATCAAAATCATGGCCGCCGCGCCCGTCTGGGTCGCGGACGATCTCGCCACCGCGCGCGATCACGTCCGCTGGTTTCCCGCCCTCGTCTCGAATCACGTCATGGACCTGATCGCCCGCTACGACCCCGCCGACCTGCCGCCGGAACTGACCGCCTATGTCCAGCACCGCGTCGGGTACGACTACCGCCATCACGCCGAAGTCGGCAGCGGTAACGCGCAATTCGTCTCGGACGATGTCGTCGATCGCTTCTGCATTGTCGGCCCCGTCGCGGAGCATCAACGCCGCCTGCGGGAGTTGACCGATCTCGGCGTCCATCAGTTCAACATCTACCTGATGAGCGGCGACGAAGAAGCGACCCTCGCCACCTACGGTCGCGATATCATCCCCTCCCTGGCAGGGATTTCCTGAACCGCCAAGACGCCAAGGACGCCAAGAAATGCGAAAAAGAGGGAAAGAACATTCTCTTCTCTTTTCCCTCTTGGCATCTTGGCGGTTCAATCCCTTTCCCTTGCGCCTGTTGCGAGGACTGGATACGATAGCCGCACCACACCGACGCGCAGTTGCAGGTATGACGAGGGGCACTGATGGTCACGCAGTCCGCCGCGCAGGAGCCGTATCTCTTCGTCTCGTATGCCAGCGCCGACCGGGAGCGGGTCATGCCGGTCGTCGCGGCATTGGAGCGTGCGGGCGTCCCCGTCTGGCTCGACCAGCAGGGCATCGCGGGCGGCGAGAACTACGCCCGCGAAATCGCCGACGCCATCAAGGGGTCAGCCGCGTTCATCCTGATGGCGTCAGCCGCGTCACTCTCATCGCGCAACTGCAAGCAGGAAATCGCGCTCGGTTGGCGTTTCGAACGCCTGTATCTGCCGCTGCTGCTCGAACCCGTCGCCATCCCCGACGAACTGGCGTACTGGCTCGAAGCCGCTCAATGGGTCGAAGTACTGGACAAGGCGGAGGAGGAATGGCTCCCATCAGTTCTTGCCGCCTTATCGTCGCTCGGAATCGCGCCCAGAGTCGCAGTGCAAAGGGAAGTTCGGCTCGCTGGCCGGGAGAAGGAACTCGCGTTGCTCTGCGATACACTCGCCAACGCCAAAGAAGGCAGGGGCGGTCTCGTCCTCATCAGCGGGGAGGCGGGTATCGGCAAGACCGCGCTCGCTGAGGTCGCCCTACTGGAAGCGGCACGGCAGGGGTTCGTGGTTCTCGTGGGCCGCTGCTTTGACCTCGCCGAGACGCCGCCCTACGGCCCGTGGATTGACTTATTCGCCCACCTCCCTTCCCGAGCGGAGCGCCTGCCGCTGCCACCGGCGTTCGCTGAGGTGGGAACCGTCGGGCCGGTAGCGAATCAAATGGCGCTCTTCGTGCAAGCCGAAGGCTTCCTCAAGGCGCTCGCCACTCGCTCGTCCGTTGTGGTCCTCCTGGAGGACCTCCACTGGGCCGACCCCGCGTCGCTCGATGTGTTGCGCTTTCTCTCTCAGTCGATGCCGACTATGCCGATCCTCTTGCTCCTGACCTTCCGCTCCGAGGAACTGACGCACCGGCATCCTCTCTACCAACTCCTGCCTCACCTGCGGCGCGCCCCGGCGACGTACGACCTCAGCCTCGGGCCTATCGACGACGGCGCGGTGCGCTCCCTCGTCGCCGAGCGGTACGGCCTGCCGGACGTCGATGCCGGGCGACTGGTCGCCTATCTCGGCGGCCGCGCCGACGGGAACCCGCTCTTCGTCGGCGAGTTGCTGCATTCTCTCGAAGAGATAGGCACGGTGCAGCCCGCGACTACCGGGTGGAGACTTGGCTCGCTGGAGGACACGGGCGTACCTCCCGCGCTGCGGCAGGTCATCGATGCGCGCGTCGCCCGGCTGGGTGAGGAGGCGCGACGCTTGCTGGCCGTAGCATCGGTCATCGGGCACGAATTTCCGCTCGCGGCGCTGACGGCGGTGGGGGAGGCGGACGAGGACGCGGCATTGGGGGTCGTCGAGCGGGGGCTTGAGGCACGGCTCCTCATCGAAGCGGCAGACGGGGAACGGGTGCGCTTCGCCCACGCCCTGATTCGCGAGGCGTTGTACGAATCGCTGCCCGCCATCCGCAGACGGCGCATCCACCGACGCGTCGGGGAGACGCTCGCCGCCCTGCCCAGCACCGATCCGGACGCAGTCGCTTACCACTTCCAGCGGGCGGACGATGAGCGCGCCCTTTCGTGGCTGCTCGAAGCGGGCGAGCGGGCGCAGGCGGCATATGCGTGGACGACAGCGGCGGCGCGATTCGATGCGGCCCTCGCCCTAATGGAAGCGAATGACGCCGACGCAGGCGAGCGGGGCTGGCTTCTGCTGCGGTCGTCCCGCCTCGTGCGGTATGCCGAGGTCGCGCGGGCTCGCGCCCTCGCGGACAAGGCCGTCACGTTAGGGCGGGCGGCGAACGACGGGGCGCTCGTGGCCTTCGCCCGGTTCCAGCGCGGCTTGCTCGCCTGCATGGGGGGCGACGTGGCAGACGGCCTCCCGGAGTTGGAGGCGGGCGCCGATGCTTTGGCATCGCTCTCCGACGCGGAGCGCGCGCATTTCGCGGCGCGCGCCGCGAGCCACGCCGCCGGAATCGCCGCCACCGCGCGGGTACCGGAGGGGCGGGCGATGGTGGCGATGATGCGCGGCCACGTCGGTCGGTTCGCGGCGGCGCGGGAACTGGGCGAAGGGCTGGTCGTCGGGGTGGACGGTGGCGATACGGAGATGGTGCAGGGCGTCCGGGACGCCTATCTCGGCCTTGGCGAGGCGTATGCCGCGCTGGGGATGGCGGTCGAGGCGGCGGCGGCGTATGCAACAGCACACGATGCCTTCCTGGGCGCGGGGCACCATGTCCTCGCCTGTAACGTGTCGATGCGCGAGATGGAGATGGTCGCGCTGCCCTATCGGACGGAGGAGCGTGCGGGGCGGAGGTCGCTGGCGGAGCGGGGGGAGGCAGAGTGGACGCGGGCGAGCGGCGCGCTCCCGGCGAGCATCCCGCCGCGCTTTGCGCGCCTACCGCTGCTGATCATCGATGGGCAGTGGGAGGAGGCGGGGCGACTCGCGGCGGCGGGGAGCGCGGAGACGCGGGGGTTGGTCCAGTTCCGGACGATGGCGCTTCGGTACCTCGCTGTTCTCTCCGGGTGGCGAGGTGACGCCGAGCGGGCATGGTGGGCTGTGCGAGAGGGGTTGCCTGCGGGCAGTGCGACCGCGCCGGGGACGGTCTGGACGTTCGATGTGGGCACGGTATTGCAGCGGGTCGCCATCGCGCTAGCGCTGGACGCGGGCGACCTGCCGACGGCGAAGCAATGGCTGGAAGCGCATGACCGCTGGCTGGCATGGAGCGGCGCGGTACTCGGCCTCTCTGAAGGGCAGGCGCTCTGGGCGCAGTACCATCAGCAGGCGGGCGAGTCGGAACAGGCTCGCGAGTACGCTGAGCGCGCCCTCGCCCACGCCACCGCGCCGCGCCAGCCGCTCGCCCTCCTCGCTGCTCACCGTCTGCTCGGCGAAGTGGACACCGACGCGGGCCAGTTCGCTGACGCCGAGACGCATCTCGCCACCGCGCTTGCCCTCGCGGAAGCGTGCGAAGCGCCGTACGAGCGGGCCTTGACGATGCTGGCGATAGCGGAACTGCGGGCCGCAACAGGTGAGCATGGTGCGGCGCGGACGCTGCTGGACGAGGTGCGGGCGGTCTGTGAACCGATCGGTGCGCAGCCCGCCCTGGCCCGCGCCGACACGCTTGCGGCACGACTGGCATGATGATTACAGGAAACGCGTGCGGATGGAGATTAGGAACCCAACCGGCTTGGGGGGGGGGGGGGGGGGGGGGG
>JBPCMC010000013.1:0-6164 GCA_051002645.1 Thermomicrobiales bacterium | reverse complement strand
CCGTAATCCTTCGGGATCACCTGGATACCGGCGAGCAGGATAATCATGACGACCGAGGTCGCGCGCCACATCTCCGCAATCACGATGCAGAGGAACTGGCTGAGCGGGTGCTCGACCGTCAGGAAGGGGAAGGGGTTCTGCTCGAACCCCAGCCCGTGCAGGACTGAATTGAGGAAGCCATTCGGGGAGAAGATCGCCAGCCAGACGATCCCGGCGGCGAGGTCGGAGATCGCCAGCGGGATCGCCCAGATGTAGAGGAAGAACCCCTTGCCCTTCAGGTCCGCTTGCAGGAGGAGCGCCATCACCAGCGCGAACACCAACTGGCACGGCAGGATGACGACAATGAAGAGCAGCGTGTACTTGATCGCTGGCCGGAAGTAGATGTCCCCCGTCATCCGGTGGAAGTTCGCCGTCGTGAAGCCGCCGTGCTCCCCGCGCACGGAGAGGATGAGCGCCTGCACCATCGGCCAGACGAAGAAGACGGCGAGGAAGAGCGCGGCGGGCACGAGCAGCAGATATGCGGCCCGCGATTTGCCGGGCCCACCGGTACGGCGGGTTCGCCGCACCGGGGTCATGATTGCCTGCTCGCGCGCGGCTACTTGATCTGACATGCGCCGGTACTCGCCGGGTCGGGCGCCCAGCATGACGCCTTCGTGTCATTGAGGATGCCCTGCATGATCTTGCCCTCGTCATCCAGGACGGTCTGGATCGACTCGCCCTTGATCGCGATACGATTGAAGGAGTCCACGTAGACTTTGTTGAAGTCGCCACCCTTCGCGCCGAGCCCCACGGGTAGGAGGGTCGTCACTCCACCCGCGCCCGAAGATTGCGCCTGGATCGCGTCCGCTTCGAGCTTGACGCCCGCCGAGAGATCGGCCGGGACGGTGGCGTTCGTTACGGGGAAGAACCCTTCCGCCTTGGCCGTCGCGATCTGCTGCGGCGCTTGGGTCAGGTAGTCGATCAGCAGCTCCGCACCCTGCTGGTTCGGCGAGCCCTTCGGGATGGCGAACCCGGCGAGCACCGGCATAAAGCCGCGCCCCTTCGGTCCCATCGGCGCCGGGAAGGTGATGAAATCGTTCGGGCGGGTTTGCAGGGCGTTCAAGAGCCCGGCGATGTGATCCCAGCCAACCCAGATCTCCTCGGTGAGGAGCGGTTCGCCGGAGCCCGCGTAGTTGGTCGACGCGGGGTTTACGTATTGCCAGAGATCCTTGAAGTCGGTCCACATCTGCACGGCTTCGGGCGTCTTGAACGCAACGGCGGTCGAACCCGTGTACGACGGATAAAGGTAGCCCTGGAAGAAGCGGTGGACCAGCCCCATCGGGCCGGCGGGGAAGCCGATGCGCCGCTGACCGGACCCCTTCTGCATTGCCGCTCCCCAATCCTTCAGTTGGGTATAGGTGAGCGTCTCCGGCTTCGCGCCTTGCGGGAGGTACTGTAGCGCCTTCTTGTTTGCCGCCATGATGTAGGTTGCCTGCATCCAGGGGATATAGAAGGTCTTGTCCGGTGTGCCGACCTTAGCGAGGTCGAGGAAGGACTTCGGGAAGCCACGATCGCCGAGTTTGGTCAGGAGTGGCGTCAGGTCCTGCAACAGGCCATCGTTCGCGAAGGGGACGAAGTCACCGTGCAGGCCGCCGAGGATGCTGACCGTCACCTTGTTCGCCTGCTCCTCACCGCGCATCCGGTCGTTGAAATCGCCCGGCAGGAAGTCCACCTTGCCCTTGAAGTTGGCGAGGATCGTCTTGCGGAACGCCTCCGCCTGGTCGATCGGCGAGAACTGGCTCGAGAGCATCGTCAGCGATCCGGCGTCCGCCAGCGGCGCCGAGGTGGCCGCTGCGGCGGGGGCGGCGGTGCCATTGGTCGCCGCGACGGTCGCGGGGGTACTGGCCGGAGCGGTTGCCGCGCCCGCGACCGGGGCGGTCGTCCCGGCCGGCGCCGCAGTTGCGCCGGTCGCGGCCTTCGGCGTGTCGGTCGCCTTGCTGCCGCCGCACGCGGCGAGGATCGCGCCCACGACCGTCGCGCTCGCCGCGCCGACGCCGAGGCGCATCAAATCACGCCGCGTGATCGGGCGGTTACGAGAAACGGGGTGCCCCTGCATTACCATCTGCCATACTCCTTACGCTGCTTGCCACATTGTGTCACCACAGAGACCGTGTGCGACATAAATGTCCTCACCATTGCGGCGCCTCCCGACTGTCTCGTTCTCCTTCGTCCTCCATACGCTTTCGCAGTCGCGCCTCGACGACCGATGTGACATGGATGATGTGCTGCTTCATCAAGGAGCGCGCGCGCTCCGGGGCGCGGTCGCGGATCGCGGCACAGATCGCTTTGTGCTCCTCATGGTCCGGGAAGCGGGCGTTGAACAGGGAAATGACCGAGAACTGCTCAAAGGAGTAGAGTTCGATCAACAATTCCATGATCTGCGCGAGCGCGACATTTCCCGTGCAATGGGCGATGGCGAGATGGAAGGACATGTTGACCTTGTGGAGCATCTGGTCGTTCCCGACGAGATACTGTTCCGCCTCGTCAAGAATCCCTTGGAGGGCGGCAATCTCGCTTTCGTCGCCGATTTTGGCGGCCAGTTCCGCCAACTGCGGCTCGACCAGCAGGCGCGCGTTGAGGAGATCGATGGTGACGCGCGGATCGAGCACACTCACATTCGGGTTGGCGAGCATCATTCGCAGGTGCCCTTTGCGGACATAAATCCCCGACCCATGGCGGATGTCGACGACACCGGTGGCTTGGAGGCGGCGGAGGACCTCGCGGATGGTCGGCGTCGCGACCTGAAAGCGCTGCGCCAGCATCCGCGTCGACGGCAAGCGGTCGCCAGGCTTCAGGCGCTCCTGGTCGATCAGCGCGAGGATCTGCTGGGCGACGGACTCGACCAGACCCATGCGCGTTGCAGGAGGCGGGAGACGAGCGGCGAGCATCTCCGCATCAATCGCTGTTGATACCAATGCCTGCATACCACCTCTATCGCAGGTAGGCGAAGACCCGAATCAATTGAGCAATTCACTTGATAACCTGACCGTGTTCGACTATACGGTTCGGCCTGCGACTTGTCAACATATCGTCTGTCGGATTTGTACCGTATCACTTGTTCGGGCCTGTGCCCGCGATGGAGCGGGGAGAAGGAGAGACGTGTAGCCGTTGCGCTCAGTCCTCAGTCCTCGGTCCTATCTCCACTCCTCCAGCCAGCCATTGACGGTGACATCGGCGCGCTGGGTGCGGAGACCCTTGAGGCTGCGGATATAGCCGGAGAGTTGCCGCCCGTCGTCCATCGTCAGGACGATCTCGGTGTGCGGCTGGAGGAATGAGTGCTTGCGGCTCACCTCCAGCGTGCCCCGCCACGATGGCGGCAGGATGACGGTCTGGCCGAGCATATTCTTGCTATTCGGGGTCATGCGCAGGGTATAGCGAACATTGGTCGCGACCTGCGTCGTCGTGCGATGCCCGTCCCGCGCGAGCCAGACGACGCCCTGCGTCCCTTCGAGGGCCTCCGGTGGAATGAACTGGATGGGAATACCCTGATCGGACGGGTCCATCGCGCGCTCCTTTCGCTCAGCCGGGAGATTCGTCCGGATACCCTACCGCGCGCCGGGGCAGATCGCAATGCTGGCGACGGACCGCGAAGTGTGCGATAACAGGCGTATCGTCGGTCGTATCGGAGCGTGAGACAGAGGAAGCGGGGGAAGCGCCGATGGTCGTTGACCATATCCATAATGTGGCGAAGTTCGATGATGGCAAGGTGGAGAAGTACCCCGCCGACCTTTACCGCTTCGACACGGTCGCGGCGGGCGTCGAGGGGTTCGCGGCGGTGACGGACGCGGAGATTGACCGCTTCCGCGCGCAGGGATATCTCGTCATCCACCACGCCTTCACGCCGGAGGAGACCGCCGCCGCGATGGAGGGCCTGCTGGACCTGATCGACGGCAAGGCGCCGGAGTTCGACGGTATCCAGTTCGAGGCGTGGGCGCGCGACCGGCTCGACACGATCCCCCGCGAGGAGAAGCAAGACTACATCCGCAAACTGATGGCCTTCACGCCCTACGACGCGCGGCTCGACGCCATTGCGAACCATCCCGCGCTACTGGCGATCATTCGCAGGATCGTCGCGGACGAGCCGCAGAAGTTCCAGGACATGGCGCTCCTCAAGCCGCCGAGTGGCGGGCGCGAGAAGCCGTGGCACCAGGACAAGGCATTCTTCGATATGGACATCAACAACCCCGTCGTCGGCGTCTGGATCGCGCTGGACCCCGCCACACCGGAGAACGGCTGCATGCACATCATCCCCGGCTCGCACAAAGAAGGCCCGGTCGTCCATTTCGCCCGGCGCGACTGGCAGATCTGCGACAACGACGTGCAGACCAGCCGCGACGTAATGGTGCCGCTCGAACCGGGCGGCGTCCTCCTCTTCGATGGTCTGATCCACCACGGCACCCCGGCCAACCGCACCAATCTGCGCCGCCGCGCCGTCCAGTTCCACTACACCGGCCGGAACGCCATCTGGACCTCGCAGGAGGCCCGCCTCGCTATCTTCGGCTCCGAGGGCAAGGACGTGACCTGCTGAGAGGAACGCTAACCCCCAGCCCCTTCCCCGGTGGGGAAGGGGTGACTCGCGTCAGGCATCGTGCGCTGCCCTTCTGCGATCATGCGACTGGTATCAAAGGGATTGAAGGAGATGACCGAGCGCGAGGTCTTTCACTGGCCCTATCCATCGCCGTTCGCGGGCTTGGTGGTGGGAAGCGCCATCTTCATCGCCGGGGGCTATTTTGTGTCCCGCGTGCTTTCATGGTTAGGGGTTCTGCTCGTCCTCGTCGGTATCGGTGTGATGCTGCTCGGCTGTATTGCTGAGACGCGCTATACAATCGTCTGCACCATGGACGGTTTTACGGTCGATAGGAAGAGACGACTTGGCACGACGCGCCGTACCACCTACGCCTGGCATGAGGCGTGTGAAACGGGGTATCGTGAGGTCATGCGGGACATTTATTTCGCTGCGTATACCGACCGTGGTCGGGCATTTGAAGTACGAAGGATACGCACCCGATCTCGCTTCGTCCGAGGGAGATTCGAGGCGTTCGTCGAGATTTTCAATGCGCGAACCTCCCTGCCATAATCTGGCAGTGGCGAGGGCCGGGCAGTAGGCCGTCTGTGGCGCTATGAGTTTTATCAGTACGGTAAAGTCCCGCGCGACACGGCTATTGTATCCCATACATCAGATGGGATCAGCAACGCGATAATCGACGAGCGACTGTGATTGGCTCTCTACGTCGGGAGATAATTGGTCCTGTTCGGTGGACCATTCGTTCGATAGGATGCGCTCCGGTGCCGATAGATGCGTGAAAGGGATGCGATCATGGGAGGACAGACGACCGCGCCGTATGCGATGTACACGATTATGCACCGCCAACCGGCGGACCTACGGATGCTCCTCGCCGAGGGATGGCAAGGCGCGGAGGATGCAGCCGGGCGGCTGGCGGATGCGGCGCGCGTCTTCGTCGTCGGCATCGGCACGAGTTTCCATGCCGCGCAGATCGGCGCCTATCTGCTCCGCACCGCCGGGGCGGATGCCCGCGCGGTGGACTCGCATGAGTTCGCCACCTACCCGTACGCCCTGCGCGACGGGGACGCGGTAATCGTCATGGCGCACAAGGGGACGAAGCACTATTCCGCGCGGGCGGTCGAGGTCGCGCGCGCGGCGGGGGTGCCGTGTATCGGGATCAGCGGGTGGGACTCGCAGATGAGCGGCGACGGCCCGGCGCTCGTGCTGCGGACGGTCGCGCAGGAGACCTCGGCGGCGTATACGGCGAGCCATCTCGGCGCGCTGACGGTGCTCGCGCAGGTGGCGACGGTCCTCGGCGAGCGGAACGGCGCGGCGACGGTAGCCGGGTGGCGCGACGCGCTCACGGCATTGCCGGCACAGGTCGAGGACGTGCTCGCGCGCGAAGGAGAGATCGAGACGGTCGCGCGGGCGATAGTGGCGGCCAAGTGCCGTATCTACTGCATCGGCGCGGGCCCGAACGCAGTGACGGCGACCGAGGCATCCCTGAAGGCGCGGGAAACCGCGTACATGACCATCGACGGGATGAGCCTCGAACAGTTCCTGCACGGCCCGATGGTGACGGTCAATCCCGACGATCAGATGGTTGTAATCGCCGTCGAGG
>JBPCMC010000012.1:0-10829 GCA_051002645.1 Thermomicrobiales bacterium | reverse complement strand
TTAACCGGAAGAAAGAGGAAGAAAGGCGCTGTCCGGGGGTTTACCCGCCCGACTCTGTATTCTCAGTCCTCAGTCCTACTCTACAGGTACCAGTTGCGTGACGCCCGGCACCTGCTGGCGCAGGAAGCGTTCGATGCCGTACGTCAGGGTCATCGTGGACATCGGGCAGCCGCCGCACGCGCCGTGTAGGCGGACCATGACGACGCCATCTTCCGTCACTTCGACCAGTTCGAGGTCGCCACCGTCCGCCTGGAGCGCCGGGCGAACCTTGTTCAGGGCCACCAACACTTGATCTTTCACGAGAAACTCCTTACGAGGCATGGATTGCGCCTCAGTTGCCGTCTGCCGTTTTGGCGCGGCGTGCGTTGATCCTACGATTCGCCGCGCCCATCGTCAAGCAGCGTTGCCGGGCGCGGACGGTGTTGGTCGAGATACCCTTGCAGGATGAGTGCTGCGGCGCGTGCATCGACCGTCTGCCGCCCTACTTTGCTTGTCGGTTTACGACGGGAAGATCCCGCATCATCTCGGAAGGACCGCTCCGCCTGAACAGACGTCAGGCGCTCATCGGAAAGGGAGACAAATATCCCCTCCGGGTTGAGCATCGCACGTAAGTCCGCGACGAACGATTCCGTCCACTCTGCTTGAACACCCCGCTCACCCTTCATATTCCGCGGCAGGCCCGCCACAACATGCCGTGCGTTGAAGCGGCGCACGAGGACCGCGATCTCTGCGATTGCCCGTTCTCTTCCCTTCCTGTCCTGCGCCACAGCAATTGTCGTCTCCGGGGACGCGATGAGCCCAAGTTCGTCGCTTATAGCGATGCCGATGCGGTGGGTGCCGATATCGAGTCCTATGATGCGAGGTTGAATCTCCTGGGATATGTTTTTCATCGATAGCATACTTCCCTGTATTATTCAGACGCTCATCATGCGGGCTCGGCTAAGAGGTCTCGACACGGAGGATGATGTGTGAGGATTGACGCGGCATCCGCTCCCGCAACGGCTTTGGCAGCCAGGAGGGTCCGTAGGTGATCCGCGAGCCAGCGATCGAGGGCGTCGCGGCAAGGATGTGGCTGGTGCTCTGTGCATCGTGCCCGGTGAGATCGTCACGCAGTTGCCGGAGTGTTGCATCAGCAATCACCGAACGGGTTTTACCAGTCACGGTAGCGAAGTAGCGGACGAGCGGGCCCTCGACGCTGACGAAGACAGGCTTCGATTTGACGACCGTCGCGGGCAACATCTCCTGCCCTCCGGCCCCTCCCCCGCCTGCCTCACGCGCTGCGTCGCCCAGACGACGATCGATGAGCGCGTCGAAGTCGGCATTCCGGTAGACCGGCACCTGGGCTCCTAAGGCCACGCGGACATGCGTGCTATCGGCTTGCGTGCCCGCGACCGGCTGTGCCGTGGTCGTCGGCGTCCCGATGGCCAGGTAGTCATTCAATGCGGTCGTGCCGCCGGGCAGAGCCGCCGTAACCTCTGTGAGCGCATGCATGCGCGCATCACTTTCAAGGCGTGCGCGGACTGCGGCGATGTCGTCCTCGGTCACGACCGGCACCTGCTTCTCAGTGCCGCCACTCATTTCACCGCAGATATAGGTCACATTATCGGTGTATCGGGCCGAAAATCCCGCACTGAGATTGCCGACCGGCCCCGGCTGCGTCGCACGCACCTTCCCGGAAGCCTCGCCCAGTTGCCCGCGCACGAAATCCAGCGCCGGCACAACGACATCCGCGACCAATGTGTAACTGACATCGCGCGAGCCCTTGAACGTTGTGCCCGCCTTGATTGTCGTTGCGCCATCCGCACGGCTGCGGAACGTCATCCCGCCCGTCGCGGTACCATCCGGCACGGTCATCTTACCCGTCGCAGGAGCGTCACCGTCGCGCGCAATCGTGCTCGCAAAAACTGCCGTCTGGATCGCATTCGGATCGTCCGTGGGTAGCACCGAGACCGCAAACGGCACGACACGTGAGAACGATTGCTCTGCGGGCGTGATGACAACCTCGGCGGTATGCACCCGCCACATTAGCAGCGCCCCACCGCCGATGATCGCCGCGACACACACCGCAATGATGATACCCGCCTTCCAGAAGCCAGAAGCCGGATGCCAGATGCCAGTAGGGAGAAACGGATCAGCATCTGGCTTCTGGCTTCTGACATCTGGCCTCTCCGTGTCATCGATCATGCCCTCAGCGAGCCGATGTGTGCCATTGAGTGATTCGACCGTCTCGCGGGGGCGGATGAGGTCGGGCCGGTGCGTAGATACGGAGCGCGGGCGTACACGATAGCCGAATGCCAGGGCCAAACCGGTACGGTGGGGATCATCGGCCGCAATCGTCACATTCAGTGCGCGCGCGACGCGCACACCGTCCAAAGCGCGGAAATGATCCGGTGTCGAGAAGAGTACCGCGAGCGGGTCGAGCGCGAGGATCACCGAACCGGGCGGGAGATCCCGCAACTGGTCCAGCACGCCGTCGAGTGTCGATCGTGGGGTGACTGCGATCACCCGCTCGGTTGCGTGCTGGACCATTTTACCCCTTTCGTCCCTCAGTCAGTCTGTCCCAGGCGCGCCATGATCAGCGTACGCGCCGCCTCGAGCGCGGCATCGAGCGCGTTTCCATTCGGGCCACCGCCCTGCGCGCGCTGCTCCCGACCGCCGCCGCGACCACCGACTAGCGGCGCGGCCTCGGCGAGGATTGCCCCGGCGGAGATGCCCCGTGTCACGAGGTCCGTCGAGACGAGGGCGAGAATCTGCGCCTTCCCATTATTGACCGCGCCGAGCACGATCACGCTCGGGCCGAGTTGATCGCGCAATTGGTCGCCTAAGGTGGCGAGATCGCCCGTCTCGACGCGCGCGACGAGCACGGTTGCGCCGTCAACGTGTGTCGCCTGATCGACGAGGCTGCCGGTGGATGCACGCGCCGCCTGCGCCTTCAGGAATTCGATCTCACGATCCTTCGCCCGTAATTGCTCGCGTTGCGCATGAATACGGTCGGGCAACTCTTCGGCCTTGCCACGGAACTCGGCGGCGAGTTGCCCGACCAATGCCTGCAATGAGCCGATATACTCGATTGCCGGGACGCCGGTCAGCGCCTCGATGCGCCGGACCCCCGCCGCCGAACTCTCTTCGCCGACGATCACGACGGGACCAATCTCGCCCGTCCGGCGGACATGGGTGCCGCCGCACAACTCGCGCGAGTAGTCACCAACGCGCACCACCCGCACGACATCGCCGTACTTCTCGCCGAAGAGCGCCATCGCCCCTGCCGCCACCGCCTCGTCATACGATTGCGACGTGGTCTCCACCGGGGTATCGGCCAGCACCTGATCGCTCGCCAGTTCCGCGACGCGCTTCAATTCATCCGGGCTCAATGCGCCGGAGTGGGTGAAGTCGAAACGCAGCCGATCTGGGGCGACGAGCGAACCGGCCTGCTTCGCATGCTCCCCAAGCACAATATGCAGCGCACGATGAATGAGATGGGTCGCGGTATGGTTTCGCCGGATTGCGTTTCGCCGCGCGAAATCGACCGCCGCCGTAATGACATCGCCGACGCGGAACGATCCCTCCGTGACCTGCCCGCGATGCGCGATCAGCCCAACATTCGGTCGGCGCGTATCGACGACCGCGAAGAGACCAGCCTCCGCCGTGATCAGCCCGGTATCACCGACCTGACCGCCGGATTCCGCGTAGTAGGGCGTGCGATCGAGGAAGATCGTCACATTCTCGCCCGCCTCCGCGCCCGCTTGCGCACCGTCGTCACCGACAATCGCGACGATGGTCGCCTCCGCTTCCGTCGCCTCATAGCCGAGGAAGACGGTCGCGTCCAAGCCAAGCGCGCCGATAGTCTGCATCGTCGCCATCGCCGCTTTGTCGAACGAGGCGCGGGATCGGCTCTGCTCCCGTTGAGCCTGCATCGCGGCATCGAAGCCCGCCTCATCGATTGTCAGCCCCTGCTCGTTGGCAAGCTCGCGCGTCAGGTCCGGCGGAAAGCCGAAGGTGTCGTAGAGGCGGAATGCCTGCTCCCCCGGTATCTCGGTGTCGCCCCGCCGCTGGAGATCCTGCGTCAACGTCGAAAATCGACCGAGACCCGCCTGCAATGTGCGACCAAACGTCTCTTCTTCGCGCTCCACGACTCGCAGGATATGTCCCTCGCGTTCGCGCAGTTCCGGGTAACTGCGTGCCATTTTGTCGATCACTGCGCCGACGGTCTCCGTCACAAACGGTCGCTCGATCCCCAGCAGACGGCCCTGCCGGATCAGCCGCCGCAAAACGCGCCGCAGCACATAGCCGCGCCCTTCGTTGCTCGGCAGGACGCCATCGGCGATCAGGAAGGTCACACCGCGACTGTGGTCCGAGATAATGCGGAGCGCCCGGTCAATCTTCGCATCCCGGCCGTAGGCGACCCCCGCGACCTGTGCCGCCTTCGCGATGATCGGCACATGTAGGTCCGTCTCGTAAAAGGTCGGCACGTCCTGCAGGATGATCGCCAGTCGTTCGAGACCCATCCCGGTGTCGATATTCTTCTGTTCGAGCGGTATGTTCTTCCCATCGGCGCTGCGGGAGTACGCCATGAAGACCAGGTTCCATACTTCAAGGTACCGCACGTCGTCACCGGGTCGTCCCACCGGGTAGTCCGCGCCGTACTGACGGCCGCGATCTATGTGGACTTCGGAGCATGGGCCGTTTGGTCCGGTCGGCCCTGGCGTCCACCAGTTGTCCTCCACCGGATTGGCGGTCACGACAATACGGTCGAGCGGCAGGCCGATCACTTCGTGCCAGATTCGTCGGGCATCCTCGTCCGCGGGGAAGATCGTTGGGTACATGCGCTCGGCATCGATGCCGTAGCCATTGGTCAGCAGGTCCCACGCGAAGGTAATCGCGTCGTGCTGGAAGTAGTCCCCGACCGAGAAGTTCCCGAGCATTTCGAGGAACGTCCCGTGGCTCTCGTCGCCCACCTCCTCGATGTCGCCGGTGCGGAAACACTTCTGGACGGTGACGAGGCGCGGACTGGGCGGTTTCTCCAGTCCGAGGAAGAAGGGCGTAATCTGCTGCATCCCCGCGATCGTCAAGAGTGACCCAGTATCGCTCGGCGGGATGAGCGACGCGCTCGGCAGGTAACGATGGTCATGCTTCGTGAAGTACTCGACGAAGGTTTGTCGGATCGTCTCGCTGTCCATTGGTTTCATGGCGTTGTGGCTCCTTGCGACGGTCCGCTCCCCGTATTGTAGGCGAGCGTGCATCGCGCTGTCAACGAATTCGCAAGTACGTACTGTCCGTACGCTAGGCACGGGGGTCTGAATATCTCCGTAGCACAGGAATGAAAGGAAGTCTTGAGTGCTGCGTCCTGAGAGGAGAGTAGCAAGTAGTCTGAGTCCTCAGCCCTCAGTCCTCAGTCCTCGAAAAATGGGCAAACTGGCCAGAGGGGTGGCTGGCCAGCCACCCACACCCCACCCCTTATTGTGCTCTCGAAATCGTCGCATCGATTTCCACCATCGCTCCATACTGCCGGGCGCGACGCCCTTTGGTACAATCTTAGCATGAATAGCGATACTGCTGCCGAAGTGCGACCTACTGAAGAAGAAATTACCGATCAACCCGCCGTTGACGAACCGGGCATCACGCTCGGCGGTGGGGATTCGCGCCCCGCGCGCGCGCGTCGTACCGGCGAGCGGCATCACTTCGCGGAACGCCTGGCAGCGCTCGCCACCGCGCCGGGCGTCTACCTGATGAAGGACGCCGACGGGCATGTGATCTATGTCGGCAAGGCGCAGTCACTACGTGACCGCGTCCGGTCGTACTTCGGCTCGCCCCGCTCGATGACGGGCAAGACCCGCGAACTCGTGCGCCGAATCGCCGATTTTGAAGTGATCCGCACCGACACGCCGCGCGAGGCGCTCATTCTCGAGAACGAACTGATCAAGCGCTACCTGCCGCACTACAATATTCTCCTCAAAGACGACAAAACCTATCCGTATCTGAAGATCACCGACGAGGAGTGGCCGCGCGTCGTCATCACGCGGCGCGTGGCGAACGATGGCGGGCGCTACTTCGGGCCGATCACCACCGGTGGCCCGCCGCAGCGCACCCTCGACCTCCTGGAGCGTCTCTTTCAGTTCCGCAAATGCACCATGACCATCAAGGGCGACCAGCGCCCCTGCCTCTACTACCACCTCCACCGCTGCCTCGCCCCCTGCGCCAGCAAGACGACGCCCGAGGACTACGAGGCGGAATTGCGGCGCGCCGGACTCCTCCTGCAAGGAAAGGATGAGACGATCAAAGCGGATCTGATCGCCAAGCGCGACGAGGCGAGCGAGGAGTTGCAGTTCGAGCGCGCCCAGCGCTACCAGGAGGATATCCGCGCCCTCGAACACGTCCTGCAACGGCAAAAGATCGTCTCGCAGCGGGACACCGACGCGGATGTGATCGCCGTCGCGCGCGGTGAGGGCGGGGACGCCGCCGCGCAGGTGCTCAATGTCCGCAATCATAAGATTCACGGCACGGAGCATCTCCGACTGCTCGGCGCGCGCATCGACGACACTGATGCATCGCTCCTCTCGTCATTCGTCGAGCAATATTACGCGACGCAGCGCGAGGTGCCGCCGCTCCTCATCCTCGCCAAGCCATTGTTGCAAGAAGATTTGCCCGCGCTCGCTGATTTCCTGCGGGCGCGGCGCGGCGGCAAAGTAGAGATCGTCGTGCCGCAACGGGGCGAGCGTATCAAACTCGTCCAGATGACCGCAGAGAGCGCCGCCGAAAACCTCGCCCAGGACCGCCTGCGCTGGCTGACCGACGAGCAGAAAATGACCGCCGCCCTCAGCGAACTCCAGGATGCCCTCGGTCTCTCCGGCTGGCCGCGCCGCATCGAGTGTTTCGACATCTCGAATACCCAGGGCACCAACAGCGTGGCCAGCATGGTTGTCTTCGAGGACGCGCGCCCGAAGAAGAGCGACTACCGGAAGTTTGCCATCAAGACCGTGGACGGCCCGAACGACTTCGCCTCGATGAACGAGGTGATTGGGCGCCGTTTCAAGCGACTGCAAACCCCCGACGCGACGGATGCCGCCGGTTGGTCCGCCTGGCCGGACCTGATTATCGTCGATGGCGGCAAGGGTCAACTCGGCGCGGCCCTCGAAGCGCTCCGCACGCTCAATCTCGACAATCTGCCGATCGTTGGCCTGGCCAAGCAAAATGAGGAACTCTATCTGCCCGGTCGCCGCGACCCCGTCATGCTGCCGCGCGACGCGCAGGCGCTCTATCTGGTGCAGCGCGTCCGCGACGAGGCGCACCGCTTCGCGCTCACCTATCACCGCCAGAAGCGCACCACTGCCGGGCTGAAATCGAGCCTCGACGATGTGCGCGGCATCGGGCCGAAGCGCAAGAAGCAGTTGATTACGCACTTCGGCTCCGTCAAGCAGATCAAACTCGCCACCGTCGAGGAGATCGCTGCCGCGCCCGGCATGACCCATGATGTCGCCGAGCGCGTCAAGGCGGCGCTGGGGTAGCGGCGCCGTTGCATCTGATGCGCCGTTTGCTACACTGCCGGTGAACGGACGGTGCGACGCTACAGTCAGACCGCAACGATGAGGGATCATGGATCAACCGGCAGACTCTACAATTATCGAAGACGAACCGACACAAACCAATGTCGATGAAGTCCCACAAGTCTCCGGGGCAGCCCGGCTCACGGTGGCCCTGTTGTTCGTCGTCGGCACGATTGGTGCGGGATTATTGTTTCTTCTGGGATATGTCTCGCGACGTGCCGCTGCGAATGGGACGCTCGCTTTCACGATTCGCAGCGGCAATGGCTGGAAGTACTGGCTGCCCGGTATCCTCCTCGCACTCGTGATCGGCGCTGTCTGCGCGCTGCTCGCCACGCGCGAGGAACGGCCGGACCTGCCCCGCGTGACGGCGGCGATCTTCCCGGCGGTAACGCTTGTTACCGGTTTGCTGGTCATCGCCGTCTATCACGATCGACGCTGGTGGATCGTTGCGCCCGTCGTGGTATGGCTGGCGATCTTGATCGGTGCCATTGCGCGTTCTTTGCTCGCCGAGCCCGTTGGGTTCGGGCACGATGTCGCGCGCACATCATTGACCGTGGTCACCTATGTGATTGCCTTCATCGCCCTGGCGATGATCTACATCAACAAATATCGCTCGGTCTACTCCGCCTCCGCCGTGACCCTGATCTGCTTCCTGCTCCTGCTGCAGATGACCGATGGCGAGCACGCGTCGCTGCTCCGGCGGATCGTCTATGCGGTCGTCGGCGCGCTGGTCGTCGGCCAGGTTACCTGGGTGATCAACTACTGGTCGGCGACCGGCTGGACGGGTGGCGCCTTCCTGCTCGCCGTTTTCTACCTCGTCGCCGGCCTGAGCGCCGCGCAACTGCGCGACCGGGTACAGGCGTTCGACGTGGTCGAGTTCGGCGGTGTCGCGCTCGTCGCCATCGCCATTGTCTCCGCCGCCGTCTGGTTCCAAACATAGGAGTCAGCCGCGATGGAGCCGCAACTGCTGCCGAAAGCCGAATACGACTTGCTTGATCTGCTCGACCGACTCGAAAGCCTGGTCGAGGATATGGACGATCTGCACGTCCTGACCCGCGACGACGCGGAAGCGCTGATTGCCACCATTCACAATCGCCTGGACGCACTCGAACGAGCGGATGGATGAGCGCGAGCGCCGCCGATCATCGCGCGGGCAACAGCGAGCCGTTGGCATCGCGGATGCGACCGCGCCGACTCTCCGAGTACGTCGGGCAAGAGCATCTGCTCGGCCCCGGTCGCCTGCTCCGCCGCGCAATTGAGCAGGACAGCGTCCGCTCGTGCATCCTCTGGGGGCCGCCCGGCACGGGCAAGACGACGCTCGCCCGCATCATCGCCGCCGAGTCCCGCGCGCATTTTTCGCCGCTCAGCGCCGTTTCGGCGGGAGTGGCGGATCTGCGCCGCGTCGTCGGCGAGGCGCAGGAGCGGCGGCGCACCGACGAGATGCGCACCCTGCTCTTCGTCGATGAGATTCACCGCTTCAACAAGGGGCAGCAGGACGCCATTCTGCCCTACGTCGAGGACGGCACGGTCATCTTCATCGGCGCGACGACGGAAAATCCCTCCTTCGAAGTGAACGCTCCCCTGCTCTCGCGTGCGCGCGTTTTCGTTCTGCACGCCCTCACGGACGAAGACATCAGCGCGATCGTCGCCGCCGCGCTCGCGGACAGTGAGCGCGGCCTCGGCAGCGAGCGACTAACCCTCACCGAAGGAGGGCGGGAGACACTCGTCAATCTCGCCAATGGGGATGCGCGATTCGCATTGAACACCCTCGAAATCGCTGCCATGGCTGCCGATCTGGGCGAAAATGGCGAGCGGACGATTACCGATGAGACAGTGATGGAGGCGGCGCAACGGCGCGCCGCCGTCTACGATCAGGGCGGCGACGCCCACTACGATACCATCTCGGCCCTCCATAAATCGTTGCGCGACTCCGATCCCGACGCGACGCTCTACTGGCTTGGCCGCATGCTCGAATCTGGCGAAGACCCGCTCTTCATCGCGCGTCGACTCGTCCGCGCCGCGTCCGAGGATATCGGCCTCGCGGACCCGCAGGCATTGGTGCTGGCGATGGCGGCGCAACAAGCCGTCCATTTCATCGGCATGCCGGAGGGGGCACTGGCGCTGTCGCAGGCGGCCGCCTATCTCGCCATCGCGCCGAAGAGTAACGCCCTCTACCGCGCCTACAAGTCGGTGCAGGCCGATGTCGCGCAGACGCGCAACGACCCCGTACCACTTCACCTCCGCAACGCCCCAACCGGCCTGATGAAGGGCCTGGGATATGGCAAGGGCTACCAGTATGCGCACGACGCCGACAGCGCAATCGTCGCCCAGGACCACCTACCAGACAATCTCAAGCACCGCCGCTACTACGAGCCAACCGATCGTGGTGTCGAGGCGCGCATCGGGCAGCGTCTCGCCGAGCGGCGGCAGCGTATCGAAGAACTACGCAACGACACGAAGGAGCACGAGCAATGACCATCCCCCGAACCGGCCGCGCGGCGGACCAACTGCGGCCCGTCTCAATCGCCACGGGCGTCGCAGCATTCGCCGAGGGCTCCGCGACGATCACCTTCGGTCAAACTGAGGTGCGCTGCACGGCGAGTATCGAGAACCGCGTGCCGCCGTTCCTGGTCGGGCGCGGCCAGGGATGGGTGACGGCGGAATACGCGATGCTCCCCCGCGCGACCTTCACCCGCTCGCCTCGCGAGTCGGTGACGGGCAAGATCGGCGGCCGCACCCACGAAATCCAGCGACTCATCGGCCGCTCGCTGCGCGCCGTCGTCGATCTCAAAGCGCTCGGCGAGCGATCTATCACCATCGACTGCGATGTCTTGCAAGCGGACGCCGGCACCCGCTGCGCCGCCATAACCGGTGGATATGTCGCGCTCGTCCTTGCCCTGCGCACACTCGTGGACGGCTCGCACCTGCTCCGGCCACCCGTCTGCAGCCCGGTGGCAGCCGTCAGCGTCGGCATCGTCGACGGCGAGCCGCGCCTTGACCTCGAATACCGCGAGGATAGCGCCGCCGATGTCGATGCGAATGTCGTGATGACCGGGGCGGGCGCCTTCGTCGAGGTCCAGATGACCGCCGAGCACGACACCTTCAGCGGTGACGCGATGGCGCAGATGCTCGCGCTCGCCCAACAGGGCATCACGGAACTCTTCGCCATCCAGCGCCAAGCGCTCGACAAAGCGTAACGCACTCCCAATGGCGGCGGGGGGGGGGGTGGCCCCCCGCCGAGCTGGCGTGGGGGGACGGGCCCAACGCACAACAGCAAAAACACACCCC
>JBPCMC010000011.1:0-12846 GCA_051002645.1 Thermomicrobiales bacterium | reverse complement strand
GCATTGCAGCCGCTCGTCCGGGTCGGAAGCGATCGGCCAGCCGCGATAGCCGCCGACGATTCCCGCCACTCGCCCCGCGCCCTGCCGCACCTGTTGGGCGATGGCGCGATGCTCCGCGCGCAGGATGTCGCCGCGCACCTCAATCGCCTCGAAGCCCCAGTTGGCCGCCTGCTCGAACTTCAGTTCCATCGACGGCGCGGGCAGCAGATTGTCCTGAATCGCGAGACGGAGCGGCATCGGATTCTCCTAACCCCCGCCCCCCTTCCCTCGGAAGGAAGGGGGAGCAGGGCATATCGGTGCATCGGCCAATTGACCATACGCCACGGCACTTCACGAGAGTCACCCCTTCCCCGGTGGGGAAGCGGGTGCCCTCTGGGCAGATGGGGGTTAGGGCTTTCCCTCCCTACGCCCACCACATCCCGGACGGCGTCTCCGTGAAGATGGCGTCTTTGAGCGTGCTGACCGCCTTCAGAAATCCCTCATTCGATGAGGCGAGCGCATCCTCATGCTCGATGGAGAGCACGCCATCGAAGCCGATCTCGCGCAGCGTGGAGACGAACTGCCGCCAGAAGAGCAGATCGTGGCCGTAGCCGACGGAGCGGAAGATCCAGGCGCGGTTCGGAATGTCGGAATAGTGCTTCGTATCCAGCACACCGTTCGTCGCGACGTTGTACGGATTGATCCCCGTATCCTTGGCGTGGACGTAATAGACGATGTCTTTGAGATAGCGAAGCGCCTGGCATGGGTCGATTCCCTGCCAGAAGAGATGCGACGGATCGACATTCGCGCCGATCACCGGGCCGACGGCATCGCTCATCTTGCGCATCGTCTCGGGGTTGTAGCAGATGAAGCCGGGATGCATCTCGAAGGCGACGCGGATATTGTGCTGCTCCGCGTACTGGCCCGCTTCTTTCCAATAAGGAATTGCGACGGTGTTCCATTGCCAATCGAGGATTTCTAGGAAGTCCGGCGGCCACGGGCACGTCACCCAGTTCGGGTATTTGGAGCCCTCGGAGTCACCGGGGCAGCCGGAGAAGCAGACGACCGTCTGGAGCTCCAACTTCTGCGCCAGTGTGACCGACTTGCGATAGATACTGTCGCTCCGCTGCGCCTGCTCCTTGTTCGGGTGCAGCGGGTTGCCGTGGCAGGAGAGGGCGGAGATTTCCAGCCCGCGCGAGGAGAAGAGCGCCTTGTAGTCGCGCACCTTGCCGTCGTCGGCTAGCAGCCCATCCACATCGATATGCGCCGCGCCGGGATAGCGCCCGGTGCCGATCTCGACGGCGGTACAGCCCGCCTCAGCAACGAAGTCGAGCATCTGCTCAATCGGTTGCTCGGCAAAAAGCGGGTCGAAGATGCCGATTTTCATGTCAGGCTCCCTTCAGCGTCAGCCACACCGCGCGTCGATGCGCCCCATGATGCGTGCCGCTCCCGGTAGCGTCAAGCGGGCGGAGAAAGCAGTAGCCAGTAGCCAGTAGCCAGTAGCCAGAGGCGACAGCAATATCTGACCTCCGGCTTCTAGCATCTGGCTACTGGCTACTGCTTTCTCCGTGTATACTGCCTCGCATGACAACGGTGGAGGAAAAGGCGTATTGGGTTGCATGGTCGCGGGTGCCGGGAATCGGGCCGGCGCGGATGCGGATGCTGTTGGCTGCGTGTGGGTCACTCCAAGCGGCTTGGAACAGGCGCTCCATTGATCTGCGCGCAGCGGGGCTTGACGAGCGGACGGCGACGAGCGCGGCGAAGGCGTTCGGATCGATCGACCCTGAGCGGGAATGGGGACGCCTCGACAAAGCGGGGATCACCGTCCTGACCTGGCCCGATGATACGTACCCGGAGCGGCTGCGGACGATTGCCTCCGCACCGGCAATCCTCTATCTCCGTGGCACGCTCTCGCCGGACGACGCGCTCGCCGTCGCCATCGTCGGCACGCGCCGGATGACCGCGTACGGGCGCGAAGTCACCTACCGCATCGCGACGGGGCTGGCGTCGCTCGGCATCACCGTCGTCAGCGGGCTGGCGCTCGGGGTGGATGGCGCAGCCCATCGCGCGGTTCTCGACGCGGGCGGGCGGACGCTCGCCGTGCTCGGCCACGGGTTGCACACCCTCTCGCCCGCCTCGCATCGGGACCTCGCGGCGCGCATCGGCGCGGATAATGGCGCGCTCGTCAGTGAGTATCCGCTCGACGCGCCCGCCGAACCGGCGAACTTCCCGGCGCGTAACCGCATCATCAGCGGGCTCTCGCTCGGCGTCGTCATCATCGAGGCGGGCGAGAAGAGCGGCGCGCTGATCACGGCGGATTTCGCCGCCGACCAGGGGCGGGAGGTCTTCGCGGTGCCGGGCAGCGTGCTCAGCCCGATGAGCGCCGGGTGCAACGCGCTGATCAAAGACGGCGCGCGGCTCGTCACCGGCGTGGACGACATTCTCGCGGAACTGCGGCTGGATATCCGGCGCGAGCAGCAGGCGACGCAGCAGGCGCTGCCGACACTCCCCGGCGTGCCGGGTGCGGACGCCTTACTCGGCGCATTGGGCGCGGAGCCGTGCCATATCGATGATCTCTGCCGCGCCTGCGGCCTGCCGATCAGCGATGTGAATGGATTGCTCGTGCAGTTACAATTGACCGGAGCGGTACGCCCGGCGGGGCCGCAGTTATACGTCCGCGCATAACGCTGAAGGCGTTCTCCGGATATGATGCCTTCCTGACGGCAGAGCGTCGCCACTTCCGGGTCATTACATCTGCGCGACGGCTGCCGTGACTGCTGCGACGAGATCGAAAGTATCCTCGTTCCAGACATCGGGAATGCTGACGATTGTGTGCGTGAACCCTTCTTCAGCCCGTTCGTGCAAGTGCTCGACTGCCTGTTCGGGTGTCTGCGTGCCATTTGTACCGTCGCGCGACAATGCGAGGCGGCTACCGATCGTCTTTTCAATCTCATCGTAGGGCCGTCCCTCCACGGCGCAATGATCGCGCAGCACGTCGAGTTTATGCCGCAAGGTCTCCATGTCCGCGTCGGTGAAGTTGCAAGCGTCGGCATATCTGGCAACGAGCCGGAGCGTCTTTCGCTCGCCCGAACCGCCGATCAGGATCGGTGGGTGCGGGCGTTGGAGTGCATTCGGAGAATTGAGCGGCCATTCGAGCTGATAATGCGCGCCCGCAAATGGTCTGGTGTCGCCCGCCCACATCTGATGGGCGATCCGCAATGTCTCCTCCAGCCGCTCGAAATGCTCGCCAATCGGCGGAAATGGCACACCGAGGCCGCGATGGTCCTGCTCATGCAATCCCGCACCAATACCGAGATAGGTACGTCCGCCCGACAGCACATCCAGCGTCGTCGCGGTCTTGAGAAGAATGCCGGGATGCCGATACGTCACACCAGTCACCAGCGTACCGAGTTTCACGCGCTCTGTCTGGCCCGCGAGAAAGCCGAGCGTCGTATATCCTTCCAGCATCTCCCGTTCCGGTGGGCCGAACATCCCGATCTGAAAGAAATGATCCATCACCCAGAGGCTGTAGATACCTGCTTGCTCGGCATTCCTGGCAATTCGTTCGAGCGTCGGGGCGATCTGCGCCGCGCCTTCCGGCCATGTGAAATCCACAACGACTAATCCGACGTGCATGAGACAACTCCCTTTTGCATTGCCGCAAGGATCGGCGATCCATCATCGTGCGATCCCCGTATGGCACGATGGTAGTGGCTCTTATGACACTTGTCAATAGATGTCATTTGTTATTTGTCAGCGCGTCGATCCATGCTATAGTTGCGCCATGACACGAGACCGCGCCACACCTTCTCCCCCCGCGACCTCGACATTAGGCGAGGATAGCCCCACGCGGCGACGCATCCTGGAGGCTGCGAAAGCGAACCTGCGGCGCTTCGGTGCGGACAAGGTGACGGTGGTTGACATCGCGCGCGACCTCGGGATGTCACATAGCAATGTGTATCGATTCTTCCGTACGAAGGCGGAAATCCTCGATGCGGTGATGGAGGAGTGGCTAGCGGAAGAGGAGGCGCTGCTTAACCAACTTTCCGCAGGGCCAGGATTGGCCGGTAAGCGGTTGGAACGCCTCTTCCTGGCGATGCTCGCGCGTAAGCGCATCCATCGCACCGAGGATGCCGAGATTTTCAGGCTCTATCATCGCATTCTCGCGGAGCGGGCAGCGGCGCTCGCACGTTACGACGCTGCGCAGTTCGCCGCTGTCGAGCGGATCGTTACTGACGGCGTCCAGACCGGCGAATTCGTGGTTCGTGATATACCTGCGGCGGTACGCGTAGTCCGACACGCGGTGCATATCTTCTTCGACCCGGCCTTCGCGCAAGAGAGCGGGGCGTCCGCTGAGGAGGGTGCGCGGGACGTGGTTCGCGCGCTCGTAGCGGGATTCGCCAACCGGGAGCACCCGCCTGACTTGGGGCAAGATCGGACGTAGTGAGAAGTTGAATCAGATCAATCACGCGGGTTATCGGGCAGGAGGGGGCATGAATCTCTATGGAGTGATCCTCGCGGGAGGTGGTGGCACACGGCTCTGGCCGCTCTCGCGCCAACACCGGCCGAAACCGCTCCTCAATCTGCTCGGGGATCGCAGCATGTTGCAGGATACCGTCGCCCGCCTCGCGCCGCTGATCGAGCCCGACCGCCTCTTCGTTGCGGTCAATGCCGCTCACGCGCCGGAGGTCGCCCGCCAACTGCCGGAGTTGCCTGCCGAACAGATCGTCGTCGAGCCCGTCGCGCGGGAGACCGGGCCGGCGCTCGGCCTCGCCGCCATCCATGTCGCCCACCGCGACCCCGACGCCATCCTCGCCTCCTTCCAGGCGGATCATGTCATCCTCCAGCCGGAAATTCTCCGCAATGCCGTCGCCCTCGCCGCGCGCGCCGCCGAGGACGGCTCGATTGTCACCATCGGCATCACGCCGACCTTCCCCGCCACCGGCTACGGCTATATCGAGCTGGGGGCGACGACGCGCGAGGAGGACGGCCTCTGCGTGCGCGATGCGATCCGATTTGTCGAGAAGCCGCCGCGCGAAACGGCGGAAGCGTATCTGGCGACGGGCGACTTCGTCTGGAACGCGGGGCTCTTCATCTGCCGGGTGCGGACATTGCTCGACGCCTTCGCCACCCATCTGCCGGACATCTACACAGGGCTGATGCAGATCAAGGACGCAATCGGCACCGACACGTATGTGGAAACACTTGAGACGGTCTTCCCGACGCTGCAAAAGGTGAGCATCGATGTCGGCATCATGGAGAAGTTCCATCCGCTCGTCACCGTGCCGTGTGATCCCGGCTGGAACGATGTCGGCGACTGGGACACACTTGCCTCGCTCCTGCAAGGGGACGAGGACGGCAACATCGCCATCGGCACGACCCATCTCGCCATCGAGACGAAACGCACGCTCGTCCACGGCCACGACCGCCTCATCACCACCATCGGCGTGGAAGACCTGATTATCGTCGATACCCCCGATGCCCTCCTCATCATGCCCCGTAGCCGCGCGCAGGAGGTCAAGAAGCTCGTCGAACGGCTCACGAGTCATCACTGACGGAGAGCAATGAGCAACGAGCAACGAGCAATGAGCAATGAGAGGTCGGACCACACGAGTACGTCTTTGGTGGCGATGACCGACAAGACAACATCGCCAAGAGCCGGACTCATTGCTCATTGCTCGCTTTCGGGATTAGAAAACGTGTTCGGAACGTTACATCAATTGATGCGTCGTATTGACAGTGACGGCATCTCTTCTGCTACTCTGACACAGGGATGGTATGAACGTACACAGGAGGGGCACACATGCCCGATGAGAAGATAGAGACGAAGGCGCCGGCGAAGACGACGCGCACGCGCACGTCCACCGCAGCCAAAGCGCCCGCCAAGAAGCCGGTCAAGCGCGCGACGACCAAAGCGGCCGCGAGTGCGACCAAAACGACGACCACGCGCCGGACGGCGACGAAGGCGCCCGCAGGTG
This sequence comes from Thermomicrobiales bacterium, assembly GCA_051002645.1. Classification (GTDB taxonomy): domain Bacteria; phylum Chloroflexota; class Chloroflexia; order Thermomicrobiales; family JALYUS01; genus JALYUS01. The sequence continues at coordinate 6,889 of JBPCMC010000011.1, read as the reverse complement.
GCAGCCGGACGCGCGGCGCATCGGGCGGCAGATATTCGATGCCGCCGATTGCCGAGGGGACACGGCTCGTCATCGTCGAATCGCCCGCCAAGGCGAAGACGATCACCAAGTATCTCGGCCCCGGCTATGCGGTGCGCGCCTCGATGGGGCATGTCCGCGATCTGCCGGACCGGGGCATCGGCATCGACATCGAGCACGACTTCGCGCCGACCTACGTCGTCACCGACGACAAGACGGAAACGGTCAAGCAACTGAAATCGGCCGTCAAGAGCGCGAGCGCCGTCTACCTCGCCACCGACCCCGACCGCGAGGGCGAGGCGATTGCCTGGCACGTCGTCAAGGCGACCGCGCCGACGCGGGACAAGCCGGTCCATCGCGTCACCTTCCATGAGATCACGCAGGACGCGGTGCGTGCCGCCATCGCCAACCCGCGCGAGATCGACATGCATCTCGTGGACGCGCAGCAGGCGCGCCGGGTGCTCGATCGCATCGTCGGCTACCGGCTTTCGCCCTTCTTATGGAAGAAGGTGACGCGCGGCCTCTCCGCCGGGCGAGTGCAATCGGTCGCCCTCCGGCTCGTCGTGGATCGTGAACGGGAGATCGGCGCATTCGTGCCGGTGGAGTCCTGGACGGTCGAGGCAGATTTCGCCAAGATCGTCGGTGCGGGGCAGGAGCGCACGCCGCGCGACCTCTTTCATGCCCGCCTGACGCAGATCAACGGCAAGAAGGCCGATCTGAAAGTGCAGGGGGACGCGCAGGCCGTCCTCGATGGCTTGACGGGAGCGGGCTACGCCGTCAAAGAGGTCAACAAGACGGAGCGGAAGCGCAATGCCGCGCCGCCCTTCACGACCAGTACGCTGCAGCAGGAGGCGTCGCGCAAGCACGGCTACGCCGTTGCGAACACGATGCGCATCGCCCAACAACTCTACGAGGGCGTCAAACTCTCCAGCAAGGAGGGCGAAGTCGGCCTGATTACCTACATGCGTACCGACTCGCTCAACGTCTCTGACGAGGCGCGCGAGGCGGCGCGGCGGCTGATCGTCTCCCGCTACGGCGGCGACTTCTATCCGACCAAGCCGAACTTCTACCGCACCAAGGCGAAGGGCGCGCAGGAGGCGCACGAGGCGATCCGCCCCACCGACCCCGCGCGGACGCCGGAGGATGCGCGGCCGTATCTCAGTCCGCAGCAGTTCAACGTCTACCGGCTGATCTGGCAACGTTTCATCGCCAGCCAGATGGCGCAGGCGGTCTTCGATGTCACGCAAATCGACATCCTCGGCACGCCGCAGCAGAGCGATACTGCGTACACCTTCCGCGCGAGCGGTTCGGTGATCCGCTTCCCCGGCTTTTTGGAGGTCTACCGGGAAGGGCGCGACGCGGGCGATGGGGACGACGAGATCGACAAGGACGCGCTGCCGACATTGACCGTCAACGAGATCGTTGACCTTGTCAGCCTCGTGCCCGAGCAGCACTGGACGCAGCCGCCGCCCCGCTACACCGAGGCGTCGCTCGTCAAGGCGCTGGAGGAGTTGGGCATTGGCCGCCCGAGCACCTACGCGCCGACCATTGCGACGATCCTCAACCGCAACTACGTGACGAAGGACGAGAAAGTCCTCGTGCCGAGTGAGTTGGGGACGATTGTCACGGATGTGCTCGTCAAGAACTTCGCGGAGGTCGTCGATTACGGCTTCACCTCGCAGATGGAGGAGCGGCTGGACGAGGTCGCGGAGGGCACGATTGCCTGGGTGCCGCTGCTGCGTCAGTTCTACGGACCGTTCGACGCGAATGCGAAGAAGGCCGAGGCGGACGGCAGCGCGGTGAAGGGCGAGCAGACGGACGAAATCTGCGAGGTCTGCGGCAAGCCGATGGTCATTCGCGTCTCGCGCTATGGGCGGTTCCTCTCCTGCTCCGGCTACCCGGAGTGCAAGAACACCCGCCCGCTCGAAGGCTCCGGCGCGCCGCCGCAGTACGAGAAAGCCCCGGATGAGCCGACCGACGATATTTGCCCGACCTGCGGCAAGCCGATGGTCGTCAAGACGGGGCGCTATGGTCGCTTCATCGCCTGCGTCGATTACCCGACCTGCAAGACGAGCAAGAAGATCGAGGTGACGACGGGCGTGCCGTGCCCGCTCTGCGGCACCGGCGAACTCGTGCAGCGCAAGACGCGCAAGGGCAACCGCCTCTTCTGGGGCTGCAACCGCTACCCCGACTGCGACTACACCACTAACACCGACCCACGCAAGGTCGCGCCCGCACCCGTCGCCATGCTGGCCGACTAGCGCGGAGCAACGAGCGGGTGCCCTTTGGGCAGGAGGCAATGAGCAATGAGTGGGGGGTATTCCCTCGTTGCTCATTGCTCATTGCTTCTTTGCGTTGCCGCCCGCATGGTGGGGTGGTACGCTGCATTGATGATAAACGGACGCACACAGAGGGAACGATAGAAACCGATGCCATATACAAATGAGTCAACGATGCCCCGTGCGCACGGCACGACGATCCTCGCGGTGAAACGCGGTGATATTGTGGCGATGGCGGGCGATGGGCAGATTACCTTCGGCGATGTGGTGATGAAGCATGGGGCGAAGAAGGTACGCACACTCGGCGATGGGCGGGTGCTGGCCGGGTTCGCGGGGGCCGTCGCGGACGCCCTGACGCTCTTCGAGAAGTTCGAGGCGCAACTGGACGAGCACAGCGGGAACCTGCGCAAATCCGCCGTCGAATTGACGAAGGAGTGGCGAACGGATCGCTACTTGCGCCGCCTCGAGGCGCAACTGCTCGTCGCGGACAGCGAGCAGATTCTCGTCCTCTCCGGCGAGGGCGATGTCGTCGAGCCGGATGAGGGCGTGATTGCCATCGGTTCGGGCGGGCCGTTCGCACTTGCCGCCGCGAAGGCGTATCTTGATGGGACAGCCTATTCCGCGAAGGAGATCGCCGAGAAGGCGATGCGCATCGCCGCCGATACCTGCATCTACACCAACGACCACATCACCGTGCTGACGGTCGGCAAGGACGAAGCCGCCCTGCCGTACCGCCGGAGGACTGTACGATGAGCGCACCGGAACAAGTCACGACGCCCACGACCACGACTACCCGCGACAGCCGCCAACCGCCAGCCGCTGCGAACGTGGGCGCGCCCAATGGTGTCGCACCCGCCCAGGCAGAGATCGCGCCGCCCGCCTCCATGACGCCCGCCGAGATCGTCGCGGAACTCGACAAGTACATCATCGGGCAGAACGAGGCGAAGCGGGCCGTCGCCATTGCCTTGCGCAACCGTTACCGGCGGCAACTGCTCGCCGAAGAAATGCGCGACGAGGTGACGCCGAAGAATATCCTCATGATGGGACCGACCGGCGTCGGCAAGACCGAGATTGCCCGCCGCGTGGCGAAGATCGTCGATGCCCCCTTCATCAAGGTGGAGGCGACGAAGTTCACCGAGGTCGGCTACGTCGGCCGCGATGTTGAGTCGATCATCCGTGACCTCGTGGAGGTCTCCATCTCGAACCTTCACTCACAGCGGTTGGAGGCGGTCAAGAGCCAGGCCGAAGTCGCCGCGCGGGATCGCCTGCTCACCTATCTCCTGGAGCAGACGGACAGCGAGCGCCGCCCGCGCGCGACGCGCCGCAATGGCGTCGTGCCGGAGACGCCCGCGCCCGCACCGGAGCCGGAACGCGCCGCCACGACGCAGCGGCAGCGGCGGCAGCGCAAGAAATTGCTGGAGATGCTCAATCAGGAACTGCTCGAAGATGTCACGGTGGAAATCGATGTGGAGCAGTTCTACGACGATTTCAACGACGACGGCCCCTATGACGAGAGCAGTTACGGCGATTTCCTCGACGACCTGAGCCGGAACGCGCCGCGCCGCCGCTCCCGACGCGTCAGCGTGCGCGACGCGCGCCGCATCCTCACCCAGCAGGAAGCCTACCGGATGGTGGACTTCGACGCGGTCGTGGATGAGTCCATCCGCCGCGCCGAGGATGCCGCCGTCGTCTTCATCGACGAGATCGATAAGACGATCTCGCGCGGCGGCGAGTACGGCGCCGATGTCTCCGGCGAGGGCGTGCAGCGGGATTTGCTCCCGATTGTCGAGGGCTCCGTCGTCATGACCCGCTATGGCCCGGTGCGCACCGATCATATCCTCTTCATCGCGGCGGGCAGCTTCCACGGCACGAAGCCCTCCGATCTGATCCCGGAGTTGCAGGGGCGCTTCCCGCTCCGCGTCGAGTTGCAGAGCCTGAGCCAGACCGATCTGCTCGCCATCCTCAAGGAGCCGCGCAACGCGCTGACCAAGCAATACGTCGCCTTGCTCGCCACCGAAGCGGTGGACATCAAGTTTACCGATGACGGTCTGGTCGAGATGGCCCAACTGGCGGCGGATGTAAACAACCGCACGCAGGATATCGGCGCGCGCCGCCTCGCCACCATCGTCGAGCGCGTCATCGAGCAACTCTCGTTCGACGCCGCCGCATACGCCGGTCAGACCATCACCATCGACGCCGCGTACGTCCGCGGCAAAGTCGGCGACATCGCCGCCGATGAGGACCTGAGCAACTTCATCCTGTAAGGGTCTGTAGGGGCAACATTCATGACTCTGGACACGGAGCCGACGACAGCGCGCGTCGCAATTCATCATGCGCGGGCGGGTGAGCAGCCGCGATTCTCGTATCCGGTCGATGTGCTGCGCTGGCGGCCCTGCTATGCGATCGTTTCGGGGGTGTTCGGTCCGGAGGTGGCGGGGCGCTCGCCGATCTTCCGGCCCGGCGATGTGACGGCGGAGTTCTTCTGGCGCGATCGCTGGTGGAATGTTATCGCGGGATATGACGCGGGCACCGGCGACTTGCGCGGCTATTACTGCAACGTCGCGAAGACACCGCGCTGGCAGGTTGCGCCCGCGCCGGTCATCGCGTACACCGACCTTGACCTCGATATCGTCGTCTTCCCGGATGGTCGGGTCGAGGTGCACGACGAAGATGAGTTCGTGCAATACGCCGCGCAGTTCCATTATTCGGCGCGGACCATCGAGCGGGCACGGCGGACGGTGGACGAGATCATCGCGCGCGTGGAGCGGCGGGCGCACCCATTCCGATTCGAGCCGCTCCCGGCGCTCTGCGCCCGACTGAAAATCCCCATGCCGCTGCCGGAGATGCGGCAATCGGAGTGATGCGATAGTATCCCCGCGTTGCGCGGTACGGCATTGGGATTCTCGAAGGAGGCGACACGGCATGTCCTGGCACTGGCCGGAGGAACCACTCCCACCAGAGTGGCGCACGCTCTCGGTGATTGTGCCCGTCTATAACGAGCGCGACACGCTGTCAGAGATCGTCCGGCGCATCCGTGCGGTCGATCTCGCTGCCCTCTATCTGACGACGGAAATCCTGCTCGTCGATGACGGCTCGACGGACGGCACGCGGGATCTGCTGCCCGGCCTCGCGGAGTTGCCGGGTGTGCGCGTCTTCCTGCTCCCACGGAACCAGGGCAAGGGCGCGGCGGTGCGGACGGGCATCGCCCATGCCGCCGGTGATTTCCTCCTCGTGCAGGACGCGGACCTGGAATACGACCCGCGCGATTATCCCGTGTTGCTGAAGCCGATCCTCGAAGGGCGCAGCGCGGTCGTCTATGGCTCCCGCTTCCTCGGCGAGCACAAGGCGATGTATTACTGGCATCAGGTCGGTAACAAAATGCTGACGATGATCGCCAATATCCTCTATAACACCACGCTGACCGACATGGAAACCTGCTACAAACTCTGTACGCGCGCGGTCGCGAATTCATTCACACTCAAGCAGAATCGTTGGGGCTTCGACCCCGAGATGACCGCGAAAATCCTCAAGCGGGGGCACCGGATTTATGAGGTGCCGATTGCCTATAATGGCCGCGAATTCGATGAGGGCAAGAAGATCAATTGGCGCGATGCCTTCGTGGTCATTACCTGCCTGATTCGCTACCGCTTTACCGAGTGACGGTCGCAGCACGGCTCGTTTCCGCCCCATAACCGTACTAGTGCTGTATCATTGCATAATGAGCGATGCGAAAATCGTCAAACTGCTGATTGACACCTTTAGGTGGGACATGCTACATTCCGCGCGAATGCAGCAACGCATGGCTTTTTGAGCGTCCGTCTCAATCGTTGACTACCGCCCCACGCAGGGCGGGACTTGAACGTATCGGGGTGCTATCGGAGGTTCGGCATGGGTAGGTATATCGCGGGACGTATCCTTTGGATGATCCCGACCTTGCTCCTGATGTCGCTGTCGATCTTTATTTTGATGCACGCGACGCCGGGGAGCCCGTTTCAGGCTGAGAAATCGAGCGCCAGTCTCGTCGCGAACCTGAATCAGCAATACGGTCTCGACAAGCCGTTGCCGCAGCAGTATGTCGTCTGGATCGGCAATGTGCTGCACGGCGAGTTCGGCTACAGCACCTTCTTCAAGAGCCGCAAGGTGCAGGAAATCATCGTCGAGCAATTCCCCGTTAGCCTGAAGATCGGCGCGATCGCGACCATCGTCGCCTTCGCCGGCGGCATCCTGCTCGGCGTGCTCGCCGCCGTCAACCAGCGCGGCCCGCTCGATTACCTCAGCACGCTGATTGCGATCTTCGGCGCGAGTATGCCGAACTTCGTCGCCGCGTTCTTATTGTTCTTCCTGACGATCATCGTCCTCCCCGGCACATTCCATATCAACTTAGGTTTCAAGACGACCTGGTCGGGGACACCGAGGGACTACATCCTGCCGGTCGTCTCGCTTGCGGTGCTCCCGCTGGCGACGATCGCGAGCTACACGCGGGCGAGTATGCTGGACGCGATCCGCTCCGATTATGTGCGCACTGCCCGCGCGAAGGGCGTCGGGGAGCGGCGCGTGATCGGGCGGCACGTCCTGAAGAATGCGCTGATGCC
>JBPCMC010000010.1:0-3858 GCA_051002645.1 Thermomicrobiales bacterium | reverse complement strand
TCAGGAAGATGCCCTGCATAAGCGGGTAGTCGCGCTGCTGGATGGACCGGAAGAGGATGTAGCCGATGCCCTGATAGACGAAGATCGGCTCGACGAGGATGGACCCGCCAACGATGAACGCGACCGCGATCGTCAGCTGCGCGAAGAGCGGCAGGATCGCCGTGCGCCCGACGTAGGCGAAGGCGATCCGGCGGTCCGACAGCCCGCGCGCCCGCGCGACATTGACAAAGTCCTCGTCCAGCGCCGCGATGGTGCTGCTTTTCATCAGGAGCATCCACGCGCCGACGCCGGTAACAACGTACGTCGCGATCGGCAGGGCGGCGTGATAGAAGATGTCCCTGAAGAAGGCGAGGCTCCAGTCCAGTTCCTGACCGGAGGAGTAGGAGCCGCGCATCTTCGCGAACGGCAGCCATTTCAGCCGCACGCCGAAGAAGACGATGAGCATGATCGCGAAGAGATAGTTCGGGATCGAGTGGAGGAGCGAGCCGATGGCGGAGAGGATATGGTCGAGAGCTGAGCCACGCCGGTAGGCCATCAGCATGCCGAGACCGACACCGAGGATGAAGGCGAGGAGCAGGCCCGTGCCGACGCTGAAGAGCGTCCAGGGTAGGTACTCGCGGATGATCCGCGTCACCGGCACGCCGGGCGAGAGGACCGACTGGCCGAGATCGCCACGGGCGAGGTGGCGCAGATAATCCACGTACTGGAGCGGGAGGGGCTTCGTCGTGTCGATCGCGTAGAGCGAGCGCGCCTGGTTCGCCGCATCCTCGTAACTGAATCCGTACTGGCCGATCTGCTGCTGGATGAAGACCTCGACGGGATTGCCGGGCAGCAAGCGGACGAGGAAGAAAATCAGCGTCGTGACGAAGAAAATGGTGAAGATCGCCTTGCAGACGCGGCGGAAGATGTAACTCCCGCCGATCGCGGTGCATATCCGCCAGACCATCTGGCCCGTGGACGGTCGCGGGGTCGCTCGTTCAATGGCGGCGGTACCCATGTCTCACCGTGCTTCCTTCGCTCCGAGCGCGACACTCGTGGAGCGGGTACGGGAATATGCTTCCAACAAACAGAGCGTTTGCGTCGCTTTCACCGATGATCTTGCTGTCCTTCGCAACTGCACAGCATCGTAGTGGAGCAACGACGATCTGTCAATCTCCTTCGTGTGTGAAACTTTTCTCATAGTCGGATGGAACGAACAATCGAGAGGAGGGCCTGTCGGGGAGCCCCCACCCCCGCCCCTCCGCCCGCCATGCGGGGGAGGGGTGACTCCGCGATACGCTTCGGCCAATGCTCATGGAAAAGCCCCCGTTCGGACCCAGCTCCCCTCCCCCGCTTGCGGGCGGAGGGGTCGGGGGTGGGGGCCAACATGGGCACATTCCGCTCTAGCCGAACAGCGCGTCCGGGCAGGCAACCGCCTCATGGCGCCGGGCAGATTGGTAGGCGCACAGGGCGACTTCCAGGGCGTGCAGGCCGTCTTCGCCGGTGACAGGCGGTGCGGCGCCGCGCGCGACGGCATCGAAGAACGCGCGGATCATCCCCGGATCGCCGCCCTCCGCCCAGGGGATGAGCCGCTCGCGCCCGCCGCGATCATCGAACCAGTGCAGGTTCTGCGCGAAGGCATTCATGGAGAGGACGCCCCGCTCGCCGATCACATCAATCGTCAACCCGCCCCAGGTCGGCCAGGTTTTCGGGCGCGCCCAACTCGGGTCGAGGCTCCCCCAGAGGCCGCTCTCCAGTTCGAGCATCAGCAGGCCGACATCGTCGGTGGGCAGGCCGGGGTGGATGCGCGTGTCGATTTCCGCGTAGACGCGGGTGATCTCCTGCGCGAACGTCCAGCGCAAGAGGTCCGCGACGTGGACGGTGTGATCCATCACCGCGCCACCGCCGCCGAGGTGCGGGTCCGCGAACCACGGCGGCGCGGGCAGTGTGCCGTGGTTCGTCGCCATCACCGCCAGCGGCGTGCCCACCGCGCCATCGCGCACCATCTGGCGCAGGGCAATGGCCGGGGCGCTGAAACGCATCGGGAAGGCGGTCATCAGGATCACGCCACGCGACTGGCAGGCGGCGATCATCGCCAGCGCATCGGCGCGCGTTGTTGCGATCGGCTTCTCGCAAAGAACGTGCTTGCCGGCATCGGCGGCGGCGAGCGTCAGCGCGTGGTGCATGGCATTCGGCGCGGTGACAATCACTGCCGCGATGTCATCCCGCGCGAGCAAGTCATGATAGTCGGCGTAGAAATCGCCGCCGAATTCCGCCACCGCCGCCATACCGCGCTGCTCGTCGTCATCCGCAATCGCGACGAGGGCAACATCGGGCATCGCGGCGATGCAGCGCGCGTATGCCGCCGCATGGAGATGCGCGAAACTGAGGATGCCGACGTTCATCGCGATGCCTCCTCGAAGATCGGGCGCCCGCCCGTGAAATGGACGGCGCGACCGGCGCGAGCGGACTCCATCACGGCCAGGGCGAGTTCCAGCGAGCGCAACGCTTCCGGCCCGCTCGTCAGGAATGGCGCGCCGCTGGCGAGGCAGCCGAGGAAGTGCCGCAGTTCGAGTTCATAGGGGCCGGCGGCCAGCGACCCGCGCGGCACCAGCGCCCCCGATGGCGACGGCGCGGGCATGGCCTGCTCTACCCGGATCGGCGCTGTCTCCCCGCTCGTGTGGCGGAGCGCGCCGTGCTCCCCGGTAATCTCGATTGCGGTGCGGAAATTGCTGTGCGCCCAACTCGCCTCGACATGCGCGATCACCCCATTCGCGAAGCGGATAATCGCCAGCGCGTAATCGGTCTGCGGCTGGTACGGCGTGTCGCTCAGGCTGCGGGCGAACACCCGCTCCGCCTCGCCGAAGTACCAGCGCAAGGTGTCGAGATCGTGGATCATCAGGTCGAGGATCGGCCCGCCGCTGCGCGCGAGATCGGCATACCAGGAACGCCCGCCGCCCTGGGCGTTCGCGGGGTAGGTGTTGAGACGCGCGGCGCGCGCGACGCCGACCTGCCCGATGGCGCCGTGCTGGAGTTCATCGCGGATGCGGGCGTATTCCGGGAAGAAACGCACGACGTGGCCGACCATCAAACCGACGCCCGCCCGCGCGCAGGCGGCGATCAGCGCCTCGGCGTCCTCCCGCGTGCGGGCGATCGGTTTCTCGCAGAAGATGTGCTTGCCGCGCGCCGCCGCGCGCTCGGCCACGGCGCGATGCAGAAAGGTGGGGACAGCGACGATGACCGCCTCCACGCCCGGATCATCGAGCGCCTCGTCGAGATCGGCGGTCGCACGCGCCCCCAGCGCGTCCGCCAGCGCCGACGCCCGCGCGCCGTCCGTGTCCACCACCCAGGCCACCCGCGCCTCCGGGATGTCCATGCACGAGCGCGCGTGGATCACCCCCATCGTCCCGGCGCCGATGATCGCGAGGTTCGTCATCTGGGTCCCTCCACGAGTAGCAAGTAGTCAGTAGTCAGTAGCCAGTAGCCAGAGAAATGCACCCAGCGCTTCCGTTCCCAACTGACTACTGATTGCTGACTACTGGCTACTGGCTACTGGCTACTCCCTCACCCCTTCACCGCGCCCATTCGCACGCCCTCAATGAAGTAGCGCTGGAAGATGAGGAAGAAGACGATCATCGGCAGGGCCGCCAGCGCCGCGCCCGCGAAGATCAGGCCGAAGTCGGTGCGAAACTCCCCTTGCAGGCTGGCGACGCCGACCGGCAAGGTGTAATGCTGGCTCTTTTGCAAAACGATCAGCGGCCAGAGGAAGTCGTTCCAGTAGCGCACGAAGGAGAAGATCGCCAGCGCGCCGAGCGCGGGCTTCGAGAGCGGCACGATCACCCGCCAAAAAACGCCCGGCTCCGTGCAGCCGTCCATCCG
>JBPCMC010000009.1:0-5442 GCA_051002645.1 Thermomicrobiales bacterium | reverse complement strand
CAGCTACAGCACGCGCTACCATCCGGCGCTCGACGTGGGCGAGGTGCTAGCGCTGCCGGCGGGGGCCGTGGCGCTGTTCAGCCGTGGCCTGCGGCATCTCGCGTGGGGGAGCCAGGCGGTCGTGGGTGCATGGCTGCCACAGATGCCGCCAGCGCCAACGATCGTTGCCCCGCCCCTACCTTCACCGCCGGTTGCAGCGCCGAGTCCGACGCCGGCACGGCCACAACCCTACTGGTGAAGCCATCACCCGGTCTTCCGTTGTCGCAGCGCATGCCCAATCGCGGAGAGGAGCATAAGGACGACCGCGACGAAGAGTATGGTGCCGGGAGCGCGTGTACGGGCTCCAAACGAACACCGTCACGATGAGCGCGCCTCCCACCGTCCCGGCCATCCAGACTCGATCATCGGGATTCGCGTCGTCGCGGCGCTGTACCCTCCACAGGACGCCGATGAGGATGAAGAGGAGCGGCGGCCCGAACTGGCCAAGCGTGGTGTGCATCACTGTCAGTCTTTCCCCTTGGGGTAACGAGTCTGACGGCAACAACTACCCGTTCGCGGTTGTTGCCGCGAGCCGCCGTCGCTACGGCTCTGGTGCCTCTGGAAGCGCCGGTTCCTGCGCCGGATGCGGCGTCCATGCGATCCCGGTCGTACCGGTAGAGTCTGCCGGATCAACACCTGCGCGATCGAGGATATCCTCTCCACCGCGCTCACGGTAGCGCCGCTGCTGGTATTCGCCCACCGCTATACGCAGGTGTTCGGGACGGAAATCCGGCCAGAGGATATCCATGACCGAGAAGTCGGCGTTGACGCCCTGCCATAGCAGGAAATTAGAGAGGCGCTGCTCACCAGAGGGGCGGATAATGAGGTCCGGGTCGGGGATGTCCGCTGTATACAGATATCGGCGCACTGTCGCGTCGTCAATGCTCCCAGGGTCGAGGCTGTTCCGCAGTATCTGCCGGATCGCCTGAACAAGGTCGCCGCGCCCACCGTAGTTAATTGCGAGTGTCAACGTCATGCGGGTGTTGTTCCTTGTCCGTTCTACCGACCACCGCACGGCGTCCGCGAATTCCGGGGCGACTCTTGGGTCATTGAGATCCCCGATGTGTTTGATGCGGATACCTGCATGATGTAAAAGGTCCGTCTCGGGAATAATCCGCTCGTAGACAATGCCGAGCATACTCTCCACTTCGGCTGCTGGGCGGCGCCAATTCTCGGTCGAGAAGACAAACAGTGTTAGGTATTCAATGCCAAGGTCTATCGCTGCGAAGATTACGGAGCGAACATTATCCGCACCGACTTGATGCCCCCTTCTACGTGGCCATCCATGGCGCTGGCCCCATCGGCCGTTCCCATCGGTCATGATGGCAACATGGCGCGGCAGCGGTTGATCACGGTTGTCTGTGTATGCAGCCGGGTGGCGCTCCTGCATGTTCGCAGAGCGAGTTGGCATCATGTACTACCTCAAAGTATCGAGGCCATCCGATTGGTGCCGCCGTTCAATCTCATGGGCGAGCGCGACGCACTTCGCGATATTCGGCAGCGCATCGGCGAAGTCGCGCATGCCGTCCGGTGTGGAGAGATCCGGTCGCGGACGGATATCCATGATCTTCACCGGGAGCATGTCGGCCACGCTCCGGTTATACGCCTCGACCGACCGCGACAATTCCAATCGCGCGGTTGCCCAATCAATGGCGTCAATCTCCGCAGGGGTAATGTCCTGTATCGCGGCGAAGTCCGCATGATGGACCGCCGCAACGCGATCCGCCGTCGTCGGATACCCCTCGGCACATGCCAGTGCCGCAATCTGCCCATGGCTGAATCCATCGGGATCGATATAGTCGAGGATATTCCGGAGACGGGCTACCTGCTGCAGGCAGTGCAGGCGCGTTGATGCGGCATCGGTTCGGCGACGTTTCGAAAGGCGAAAGATTGGCATGGCGAACCCCCTGCGTTACCCTCATTATTGTAAAGTATAGGACGATCTTTGCAACGCCGTCTAGCGATGGATGTATGGGTCAATTCGCCGGTCGCTCCCATTCGATAATGACTCCTGCGGATGCGTACAGAGAGGATAGCGATCATGACGCCGATGATCGTGGCGGTATGTCTAGCCGGCATCGTTTACACACTGTTGCTCACGGTGGGATTCGCTTTATCGCCGCTGCGGGGAATCTTTCCGCAGCCCTTGGTGGTCTGTATCGGGCTGGTCATGGGTGGATTGATTGCGTTGCTCTTGCACGGCTTCAAGCATGACTACCCATCTGCCTCAGCGGTGACAATCAATCTGTTTTGGGGGGCGATGTTCGGACTCGCGATCGCGGACTTCTGGGGACTGCTCGCTCCCTGCGTGGAAGGGCGAGAGCGCATCTTGGAACGGTTCCCGCCCGATCCTCATCGCTCACTGTACGGCGATATGCGGGCGATCATGGAGCCCGTCACCTCGATCGCGGCATGCGGCTTCGTAGGTGGGCTGTTCATCGGCGTCCTCGCGACGGTGCTGCACCTATGAGGGTGACCGGCACCGCGCCTTCATGTTCTCTGTTGGGGTGAATCCCACGGCGCGGGCGAAGACGCATTTCAACCGCCGGCAGAGGACACCTTCGTTCGCTCCGCCAGCAAGCCCGGTGCTGCGCACCTCCCTGCGGGACTGCGGGACTTGCTTCTGTCGCTCACTCCGTCGTGCCACTTTTTGCCGGTTGAAATACGATCACATGAGGGGTGTGAAGGGCCTGCCGTTCCGTGGGTTTACTGGAGTTCGCGGAGACGCGGGCTGTGGCGCGGCGGTTAGTCATCCCTGTGTGCCGGGACATGTTGCGCGCGCTCCGCGAGGGCCGTCCCTGCCGCGACCGCCTCCTTGTGCGCGCCGTCCGCGCTCGCGCGCAGCAACACCCACGTCTCGACGGCCGCGCGCCCGTGCGCTGCCACGTACGCGGCCACCGTCGCGAGCGTCTCGTCTTCCGTGTCGGCTGCCGCGATCATGTTGGCCGTGTCGAAGTCGTGCAGTTCGTAGATCATCGTCGCCCTCACTTTCATAAGGGATTGTACTCCATCACGCACGCGAGGAGATCGGCCGCTTCTCCCCAGACCGTATAGTGCCCCGGCCCGAGGGTTTTCCGGATGCGGAATCGCCCGTCGTCGGGGAGATCTACCGCCGCGACCGCGCGCCAGCCACGGCGGGGATAGGCAGCGGCGGTGGCGCGGGCCTGTGCCTCGGTCGCGTACATCGAGAGACCGTCCCAGAGGATGGCGAGATCCGCCGCCGGTGGAGCGGGTCGGCCGCGCGACGCGTTCGAGACGAAATCCTCGACGGTGGGCGTGGTGCGGCGCAGGAGCCGATAGAGACGACGGATGGGGGGCACATCATGCATCGACGGAGCCATCCGCCTCACCACGCGGGCGGCGCTGCCGCGCGTACTTGCCGCGCCGATCTCGGTACGTCCGCCGGTACGCCTCGATCTGCTCGTCGGCGATGAGGAGCAATCCGGCGCGCTGCTCCCCGCCGCCGATGCGCACCGCCGCCAGCTTGCCCTTCGCGATGGCGTCGCGCACCGCCCCCGGCGTCATGCCGAGGTGGTGCGCTGCTTCTGCGACCGTTCGCATCGTCGTGTCCATGCCTCCATCATAAGATGCAAATAGGCAAATTACCAGCCCAGACCCCTTGACAGATTGGTCAAAAGATGCTAATATGCATTTATTAGAGGAATCGTCCTCTACTACCGAAGAGGCCCCGCCGGTGCGGTCACACCGACAGGGCGGCGCACAGGAACATAGGAGGTTCCCATGCAGGCAGAGTATCGCACCGTTTCCGCCCCCGTCACCCTGATCGTTCCCGCCCAGGTAGATACCACCACCCCGCTCACCCTCTTCGCGACGGTCGAAGAAGTCTACGCAAGCATCGCCGGGAGCGCCATTTCCCGCGAGATCGTCCACCTTCTCCTGGAGGCGACGCGCGATAGCGGCGCGGTCGTCATCCTCTACCGGCACGATAACGAGACCACGGCGCGGGTGCTCTGGCCGGTCGCCGTCTTCGTCTCGCAGGAACACGCGCTGGTCTGCCGGGCCTACTGTACCTACCGCCAGCAGTACCGGAATTTCCGGCTCGACCGGATGGCGGCCTGCCACCCGCTCACCACGCCGGACGATCACGAGGCGGCACGCGCGTAACGATTCTCCCAGGGGCGGCAGGAACGCCGCCCCTCCCCCGCTAGGAGCGATGACCATGACGACGATCACAGCCCGTTTCATGACGCCGACAATCACCGCGACACCCGCAGCCCTCGAAACACTGGCCACGGCGGGAATCGCACCGGCGGCGGTGCTGGCCCGCCACTTCGCGGGTGAGTGGGGCGGCCAGCCGGATAACGCCGCGCGCAACGAGGAGTATCTGGCGTCCGGGGAGGGGATGCTGCTCAGCGTCTTCGCCGACGTACCGGGCGGGCCGCTCTGGATCATCTCGCACATCGGTTGCGGCGACGACGATTATACGACGATCCTCCTGCCCGCCGAGTATTGACGACGGCTCACGAGCCACGCCGCTGAGCGGCACCCGATTTCGATTTTCGACGATTCGAATTTTCGAGGGTTCGCGATGACTTCATCCTGCATGAACGACGACGGACAGTACCGCCAAGCATCCCTCGACTTCATGGCCGGCCCGGAAGGTGCAGCCCCGGCGCGGGCAGTGTCTCCGCGCCGCCAACCGCCACGGCCACGGAATCAGTTCCACACGCCGATGCCAGCGAACCGCCGTCTGCATGACGATCTTTGGCAGGAATACCGGCTAGAATGCGACGTCCGCGAGCGGGAGGGCCTGCCATTCGTGAGCCTGCCGGAGTTCGCGGCGATGCGCGACTGGGCGGATCGGGTGGACGAGCCGCAGGATGTGGCATGGCCCGCCATTGCCGATGATGGCAGCGCGGAGCAGCGTCGCCTGGCGATGTAAACTGAGGGTGCGGTGGGCGTCGAATACTCGAAGATTCGAATCCCGGCTTGGAAGGAGGCAATCCGATGGGCAACGACCGCAAGCGGCTGCGCGGATGGGTCCTCGCGCAAGAACCGCGATTCAGTAAAGGCGACGTCTTCGGCCCCGCCCTCTGGCGACTGACGGGCGGCACCGTAGGTGGACGGACGACGCTCACTGCGCTTGCTGAGGCGACCGGTTACGCAGTACAGGATACGCGGACTCTCGTGCTCCTCTATACCCTTGAGGGCTACTTGGTTGGCCACGACGACGAGATCGAGGTCACCGAACGCGGCGTGGTATGGCTCATCACGGGCGGGTAGCATGAGAGGCGAAAGCAGGACTGGACCGGACGTACTACGCGGGGATCGAACGGGGCGAGCGGAACCCGTCGGTGAAGCAGTTCGCGAAGATCGCCGCTGCGCTGGACGTGCCGATCGCGACATTATTCACCGAGGAGTCGGCAGGAGAGTAACAACCAC
>JBPCMC010000008.1:0-3619 GCA_051002645.1 Thermomicrobiales bacterium | reverse complement strand
GCTTTAGCCTGCCGCAGTGAGGTTCGGCAGGCTAAAGTCCGCCGCCACCGAGATCGTTATCGTCGCTCCGCAGTCGCCCAGACATCGCGGAGCGCGCCCTGATCGTGCAGGGCCTCGCGCGCCGCCAGCATCGCCGTATAGGTGGGCAGGACGTAGACGTCCGCGCCCGGTTCCGCCTGCTCCGCGACCACAATCAGGGCGTCACCGATGTTCGGGACGACCGCGATTTTCTCGGGCGGCACACCCGCGTATTTGAGCCGCAGCGCCATATCGAGCGCCCGGATGCCGCTCACGGTAATCGGCGCGGGATAGTCCGCCAATGTCTCGAAATCGGTGTCCCACAACCACGAGACATCGCGGCCATCCGCGGCGAGGTCATTGATGCAGATGAGCAGGGGCGCGGGCGGCGCGCTGCGGAACAAGCGCAGCACCTCATTCGCGCCCGTCGGGTTCTTAACGAGGGCAAGCGTCAGCCGCCGACCGCGCAACTCCACGCGCTCAATCCGGCCAAACGGAGCGACAAAGGTCCGCAACGACGTATGGATCGTCTCCGCCGGGACGCCGAGCGAGCGTGCAGCGGCGCTCGCACCGAGCAGATTATAGACGTTGTACAAACCCGGCACCTGCGCTTCGACCGCGAATGATTCCCCACAGTTATTACGGACGACCAGCGACGCACCATCCACGCCGGAGAGATGAATCTGCTCCGCAGTGAAGGCGAGCGGCGGGCGGACGTTGTCGCCCGTCGGGCAGTACCAATCGCCCAGATGACCAACGGAGAGGGTGTGATACTCCAGCGCGGCGCCACATTTCGCGCAGAGCGCCGCGTCTGCCGCGTGCGTCAGTTCCGGCAAGGTGTAGTCGTGCGCGCCCAACCCGAACGGCACGAGCGTCGTGCCCGGCGGCGTCATGCCAGCAAGCGTGCAAAGCGTCGGGTCGTCGGCGTCGTAGACGAGCGTCACGCCCGCGTCGAGTGCGGCGAGCGCCGTCCCCCACATGGTGGCAACGCTGTTCAACTCCCCGTAGCGGTCCAGTTGATCGCGGAAGAGATTGTTGAGGACGATCAATCGTGGCCGGAGCGCCGCGACGATGCCGGGGAAGGCCGCCTCGTCCGTCTCGATCACCGCGATCGCCGCCGCCGGCGTGCCGAAGACGGACGAGTCGCGCGCGAACGACGCCGCGATGCCCCGGCTGAGGTTGCTGCCCGCGCCATTGTTCAGCACGCGCTTCCCGTCGGCGGTGAGGATTTCGGTGAGCATCCGGGCGGTCGTCGTCTTGCCATTCGTCCCGGCGACGACTACCGCGCCCTCCGGCAGTCGTGCCGCCAGTTTGCCGATCAGTCGCGGATCGACCCGCTCGCCGACCAGACCGGGCGCCGCCGTCCCACCGCTGCGGCCGAGCAGTTGCGTCGCGCGGTACGCCCCCTTCGCGGCGACGACGGCGGCGACGAGCCGGGCGTCCGGCAGGCGCATCAGGGCTGCTTCTTCCCGCGGACGACGCTGACCGTGCGAAGTTTATCGAAGTTCGCGTACGGGATCAGTTCGATCTCCTGCGTGTCGGAGATCGCGTCTTTCTTGACGCTGTAGACGTAGCCGACCGGCAGGTTCGGCACGACACCGTTAGTCAGGTTGCCCGTGACGATCCGCTGCCCCTGGGCAATCTGGGCATTCTTGTCCACCTCGCGCAGCAGGAGCCGCTTCGACTCCTGCCATGCCCCGACGATAATCCCTTGCTCGCCGCTATCCTGCACGACGGCGCTGACGTGGATGCTGTCGTCAATCACGAAGGTAACTAGCGCGGTGTGCGCTGTCAGGTCGGTGATGATGCCGACCATCAACCCCTCCGGCGAGGTGACGGCCATCCCCTTGGCAAGCCCGTCATCGCTGCCTTTGTTGATCGTCGCTTCCTTGCGGGATGACTCGCGGTCATTCTTCACCACATCGGCGGCGACGATGTCGTAGGTCGGCTGCGCCTGTTGGAAGTCGAGTTGCTTGCGCAGTTGCTGCACCTCGCGATCGAGGTCGGCGAGGCGGCTGTTATCGACGAGCAATGTGTCCCGCTGCCTGGTCAGCGCGTCGATCTGCGCCTGCAAGTCCTCGGTGTTCTGGACGCTGCCGCGCGCGCCGCCGAGGCGGTCGCCGACCGTTTTCGCCCGCTGCTGCCAGGAGGCGAGCACATCGGACGCGCCACCCTTGATCGGGTCGAAGGCGTGCTGCGAATCGAGCAGGATGAGGAGGAGCGTCAGGCCGATGAACGTGGCAATGTAGAGCCACGGGCGGCGGCGCGTGCCGAACGATGAGATCATGGCGCCACCATCCTACGAGGAGCGCCGGAGTTCCTGGCCCCCGGCGAGCGCGCGGTGATAGAGGTGGATGGACTCGGCCACCCGCCCCGTCCCCTCCGCCACGCAGGTGAGCGGGTCTTCCGCTTTGTGGACAGGCATTCTTAATTCCATCTCCAGCCGCCGTTCGAGGCCGAGGAGCAGTGCGCCGCCACCGGCGAGGGTGATGCCCTGCTCCATCACATCCGCGACGAGTTCCGGCGGTGTCTCTTCAATACTAGTTTTGACGAGGTCGACGATCGTGCTGACCGGGCCGGAGATCGCGTCGCGCAGCTCGACCGAGGAAATCTCAATCTCCTTCGGCAGTCCGGTGAGCAGATCGCGGCCCCGGAGCATGACGCGCCGCTCCTGTTCGAGCGGGTAGGCGCTGCCCGCCGCGATCTTCGCGTTCTCCGCCATCCGCTCGCCGATGACGAGGTTGTGATCGCGCCGCGCGTACTGGATGATCGCGTCGTCGATCTCATCCCCCGCAATGCGGATCGAGTTGTTGACGACGATACCGCCGAGCGAGATGACCGCGACCTCCGTCGTGCCGCCGCCGATATCGACGATCATGCTGCCGACCGGCTCATTGACCGGCAGACCGGCGCCAATCGCCGCCGCCATCGGCTCCTCGATCGTGTACGCCTCCCGCGCCCCCGCCGAGAGCGCGGCATCCTTCGCCGCCCGCTTCTCGACTTCGGTCACGCCGGACGGAATGCCGACGACGACGCGCGGATGCGGCGCCATCACGCGCTGCGGATGCACCTTCGTGATGAAGTAGCGGAGCATCAGTTCGACGGTGTCGAAATCCGCGATCACCCCGTCTTTGAGGGGGCGCACGGCGATGATGTTGCCGGGCGTCTTGCCGAGCATCGCCTTCGCCTCCGCGCCGACGGCGAGCGCGCGCTTGGTACGCGAGTCGATGGCGACGACCGAGGGCTCCGAAACCACAATGCCCCGCCCACGGACGTAGACGAGCGTGTTTGCTGTGCCGAGGTCAATGCCGAGATCGCGGCTGAACGCGCCGAGGAAGTAATCGAAGGGACGAAACATGCGGCGGGTGGCCTCCCCCGTTCACGAACTGTGGACGGTCAATGCGAAACATGCACCTCCCGCCGCAAAGATGCCGCAGGGTGCCGGGCGAGTATACACGATCACCGGACATAATGTGTGCCCCGTTCCGTGTGATATACTCCGGCCCCGAGCGGGTAGTGGCGGCGGGAGAGGTGAGCACGGGCATGGACAACGACGCACGCAAGCGCATTCGACGCGCCATGCTCGCGAAAAAGGCCACCA
>JBPCMC010000007.1:0-11552 GCA_051002645.1 Thermomicrobiales bacterium | reverse complement strand
AGCCAGATGAAATAGGCCGGAGGTTGAATCGCCAAGCCGCCAAGGATGCCAAGAAATGCGGAAGAATAGGGAAAGAGTTCTTCTCCTTCTCTCTTTTCCCTCTTGGCGTCCTTGGCGTCTTGGCGGTTCAAAATTAGACCGGCCAGGATTCGCGGGTCCAGGCCATCTGCCAGAAGAGCCATTCGTACCGGCTGCTCGTGCGGAAGATCTCCATGAGCCGCTGCCGCCCCCGGTCGTCGAGGCGGGCTGCTTCGTCGTCCACGACAGCGCGCAGCCAATCGCCGACCGAGCCGAAATCCGGGCTCGCGTAGGTGGTGAGCCAATCGCGGTACGGGTGATCGGCGGCCGGGTCGGGTGCCCACTGGGCAGTATGCGACGTGAAGTGCGCGCCGACGACGGCGTAAATCCACGCACAGGGGAGCGTCACCGTCACGACCTCTGCGAGCGAGCCCGTCGCGGCAATCGAGAGCATATGACGCGTGTAGGCATAGTTTGTCGGGGCCATCGGCACAGAGGCCATCTGTGCGATCGTCAGGCCGAAGCGCGCCGCGTACATCTCGTGCAATGTGCGCTCGACGCGCACCGTGTCTGTTAGGAACTCGCCGAACTTCAGGATGCGGTCGCGGTCGTCCGTCTTCGTTGCGGCGAAGGCGAAGGTCTTCGCCAACTCGGTGAGGAAGCGCGCGTCTTGCAAAATATAGAACTGGAAGGTCTCCTGCGGCAGCGTGCCGTCCGCCAGCGCGACGACGAACGGATGCGTCAACTGCGCCTCCCAGATCGCCGCACACTCCCGACGCATCGTTTCCGTAAACGTCTCCATCGTGGCATCCTTTCAGAAAACGCTAACCACAGAGACACAGAGAGCACAGAGCG
Organism: Thermomicrobiales bacterium; assembly: GCA_051002645.1. GTDB lineage: Bacteria > Chloroflexota > Chloroflexia > Thermomicrobiales > JALYUS01 > JALYUS01. The sequence continues at coordinate 10,679 of JBPCMC010000007.1, read as the reverse complement.
GGGAAAGAGGAGAAAAGAGGGGGCGATAAGGAAAGTCCATGCGTCTTGAATTCGCGCTCCTTCATCTCCTTTTCCTCCTTGTTTCTCTGTGCTCTCTGTGCCTCTGTGGTTCAATCCCCCGGTCGTACCAGGTGGTTGAGGGGGCCGTGACCGTGGCCGAGGCCGGGGGCGGCGGCGATGGCGGCGTGGGTGTAGCGTTTCGCCGCCGCGAAGGCGTCCGGCACCGATTGGCCTTTGGCGAGGCAGGCGGTCATCGCGGCGGAGAAGGTACAGCCCGTGCCATGCGTGTGCGGCGTGTCGATGCGCGGCGTGGCAAGCGACTGGAAGGATGTGCCATCGTAGAGGAGATCGGTGACGGTCTCGCCGCCCATGTGCCCGCCTTTGATGACGACCCAGCGCGGGCCGAGCGCGTGGAGCCGTCGCGCCACCTCCCGCATCTCCTCCACGGTGCGGATCGTCCCACCGACCAGCGTTTCCGCCTCGGGCACGTTCGGCGTGATGACAAGCGTGAGTGGCAGCAGTCGCGTCCGCATAGCGTCAACGGCGTCCTCGGCGAGTAGGTGATCGCCACTCTTCGCCACCATCACCGGGTCAACGACGAGTCGCGTCAGCCCGGCCTTGGCGATCATCGCCGCGACCGCCGTGACGACCTTAGCGGTACCGAGCATCCCGGTCTTCAGCGCGTCCACGCCAATATCGCTCACCACGCTCTCGAATTGCATGGTGATGAAGGCGGGCGGCAGCGTCTCGACCCCCTGCACACCGACGGTGTTCTGCGCCGTCACCGCCGTCAGGACGCTCATGCCGTAGACGCCGAAGGCGGAAAAGGTCTTCAAGTCCGCCTGGATGCCCGCGCCGCCGCCGGAATCGGAGCCCGCGATGGTCAACGCTCGCGCGAGGACTAAGGACTGAGGACTGAGAACTGAGGATGATGCGCTCATCGTTGTCTACCGCTTGGAGAGGGCGGGGAGGGCGGTTCGAGCACCGCCCCTACGGACAGGGCGAGGTTGCGCGTTGCCGCTTCTATGTCGGGGGCGAGGCCGATGGTGGAGATGACGGCGACGCCGGACGCGCCAACAGCGATGACCGCACTGGCGTTTTCGATGGTGATGCCGCCGATGCCGACGATGGGAATGGGGCTGAATGCGGCGATAGCGCGCACGAGTGTCAGGCCGAGGGGTGGCCCGGCGTCTCCTTTCGTGTTTCGGGCCTCGTAGACGGGGCCGACGCCGAGATGATCCGCGCCCGCCGCGATCGCCGCCCGCGCCGCGTCGACACTCCCCGCCGACGCGCCGACGAACTTCTCCGGCCCGATGAGCCGCCGGGTCGCCTCCACCGGCAGATCATCCTCCCCGACATGCACGCCGTCCGCGTCTATCGCGAGGGCAATATCCACGCGATCGTTGACGATGAAGGGGATGCTCGCCGTTCGCGCAACGTCTTGCAGCGCCACCGCGTCCGCGTAGAAGCGGCGGATATCGCTCGACTTGTCCCGCAGCTGCAGGACGGTCGCGCCGCCGCGAATTGCCGCTGCCGCGACCGCCAGAAAAGACCGGCCCGCCGTGAAGTCGCGGTCGAGGACGACATAAACGGAGAGGTCAAGCGTCCGCATCACTGCCCCGTCACCTGCGCCATCGCCGCGCCGAAGGCGTTCCAGAAGGGATCGACGCGCGGATGGACGAGCGGTCGGTCCGTGCCGCCCTCGGTGACGGTCATGCCCCGCTCGGCGGGGAGCGTCTCGCCGACAATGCTGCCGACGATCTGCTTCTCCGCCAGCGCGCGTACGACGGCGTCCGCCTTCTCCGGTCGGCAGGTGAGCAGCAGTGTCCCTTCGCTGATCGCCGCGTACGGGTCCATCGCGAACGCCTCGCAGACGGCGCGGGCCGCGTCTGCGACCGGGATCGCTGCCCGGTCGATGCGCATGCCGACCCCCGCCGCCTGCGCGATCTCGTAAAGGCCGCCCCAGACGCCGCACTCGGTCGCGTCGTGCATCGCGGTGACGCCGTTGCCGCGCACGCCGACGCTGACGGCGGACATCGCGTCCTCGACGACGGACATCTGCCAAAAGAGGTCCGCCGCCCCTTGCGCCATCGCCGCGCCGCACTTCTCCTCGACGAGCGCGGGGAAGGAGACGCCGAACAGCCCCGTCGCCTCGATGGCGGCGCCCTTCGTGACGATCACCGCGTCGCCGACTTGCGCCATCGTCGGCACAATGTAGGCATCCTCCGGCCCGACGCTCATCACCGTCGCGCCGCCGACCATCGGGTAGTCGCAGCCATCGTAGCGCGCCGTGTGCCCGGCGACGATGGCGATGCCCAGCCGCTCGCACTCGCGGTGGATCGTCGTCCAGATCGCGTCCAGTCCCTCCATATCGAGGGAGAGCGGCAGGTTGAGATCGATGGTCAGGTAGGTGGGCTTGAGGCCGGACGTGGCGGCGTCCGAGGCGAGGATGTGCAGGGCAAACCAGGCCGCCCGCTCCCAGCCGTAGGCGGGGACGATGAAGACGGGGTCGGTGGTGACCGCCATCACTTGCCCGCCGCCAATGGCAATGATGCCGACATCGACACCGTTCTGCGGCGGGACGAGGACGCGGCGATCCTTCGCACCGAGATGGGGCAGGATGAGATGCTGGAAGATTTCCGGGGAGATTTTGCCGATATCGGGCAGTTTGACGGTCATCGCGCGTCCTCCAGACGGTGGGCGGGGAAGGCGCGATGGCGGATCAATGCTCTCCCACTTCCCTACGCCGGTGCGAACCGGATCAGGTGCGAAGGGTCTGCGGGTCTTCCCCGCACTCTCAGCGCGCCAGCGCTCCCCCAGTGCTGTTCAGTTGCCGGTGACTGTACGCGCGCTCGCCGCGTTCGTCAATCGCTCATGCTATCATCCCGGCAGCACTGACGCGCCAGATTTACCCATAGGGGGAGGAAGCCACGATGTATGCGCTCCTGGTTCAGATCGATATCCTCCCGGAACACCGCGATGCCTTCATCGCCGCTATGAGCGGGCACGCGCGCCGGGCACGCGAGAACGAGCCTGGCACGATCCGATTCGACGTTATCACGGATGAGAATGAGCCGAACCGCGCCCATTTCTATGAGGTATACACGGATAAAGCGGCGTTCGAGGCTCATGGCAAGAGCGAAAGCATCACTATCTTCCGTGAGGAGACGAAGGGCTGGTCTGCTGGCACCATCATCGTCGGGCGCGGGGAAACGGCCTACCCGCCCGACGGCAGTGCATACTGGCAGAAGTGATTCAGTGAATCCCTCTCATCCATGTGATCGAGCAATTCCCGGCGACTGAGCGACAAGAACTAATCGCCAGGTACACTGTGCTCAAAGGTATGTACGCTATCGGCTATAATGGACGCTGCGACGATGAGCCATAGGAGGTACGCCAGATGTGTGAGTTCCACAACGATCTGCCGATGATCGAGGATGGTGAGGATCAGTTCATCCTCGATACGCCGGTGATGCGCGACTTCATCGCGGCGGTCGATGCCGCCCGCGCTTCCGCTCCCTCGGCGGCAGCGGCCATCGAGGAGATCCGCCCACACTTCGCCGCCCTGCTCGCAGACCCCAATTGGCTGCCGCCGGAGTATCAGGAACCGGCAGCGCAGAGCGGCATGGGCAGCAACACCGGCATGTGGCTGCTCTATCGGGCGGGGGATGGCGGACTTGCCTTCTCCGTCCTCGTCCTCGGGCCGGGCCGCGAGACGCCCGTCCATGACCATCTCGCCTGGGGGCTCGTCGGCCTCTATCGCGGCGAGCAGGACGAGGTCGTCTACCAGCGGCGGGACGACGGCTCGCGCGATGACTTCGCCGACCTCGCCGTCGCCGAGCACAACGCCCTGACACCCGGCGATTTCTATACACTCCTGCCAGAGAACGACATCCATCGCGTCCGCACGACCTCGGACGTCACCTCCGTCTCACTGCATTTGCTTGGCAACGACAACGGCTGCATCGCCCGGCGACAGTACGTCCCTGATGAGAAGGTCGCCAAGCCCTTCCGCAGCGGCTACCTCAACATCAAATGCGCCGACGGCGGGGCCCGCGCCACCCCGAATTGGGACGAGGTCCACGAATCTCTGGAACGCCTCGCGGCGGTGTAAGGGAACCTCACCCCCGGCCTCTCTCCTTTGCACTTAGCAAAGGAGAGGGGTGACTCGCGTCAAGCGCCGTGGCTGACAAGAAATGATGGATCTCTCCCGTATTGCTCCCCCTCGCCATCGCAATGGAGAGGGGGCAGGGGGGTGAGGTTCCCTCACAGCCCGTATCCCCTTCGCATCGCTGTGAAGAGGATACGGGCCGTTCGGAGGACAGGGCCGGAAGAGGCGTTACTGAAGGGGGCGGCTGCCGAGTTCATGCAGCGCCGGGGCGACGGGCGCCTGGCGCAACGACTCGCGCTGCTCCTCGATGGTCCGCGTCTCCTCAGCGAGGATGTTGCCGATATCGCGCCGCAGGACGTAGAAGCGGTCGCTCGTGTCATCCCGCACGGACTCGACGCTGCCCGCGTACATCCAGCGATAGATAGTTGGCCGCGCGACGCCGAGTTGCTCCGCTGCCGCGCCGATGCTCATCAGTTCGGCGTGATCGACGCTGCGCCACTTCGCCTGCGAGAGCATCTTGCCGAGCGGCTCCGTCCAGAACGGGTGCTGCACCTCGTACACGTCCGCACCGGCGGGCCAGAAGAGGAGATCGAGGATCGCCCGCACCGACTGGAAGACCTGATCGGCCGGCACCTGCTCCTCGCCGCGCGCGATGTTGGCAAGGCGCTGCAAATCCTGCCCCAGCGGGCCGGAGCGCAACTGCTCCAGCGACACGGCATCCGGCACAGCGCCGGTCAGGTGCCGGTGGAAGCGATGCAACTGGCTGTGGATGAGGCGCAACGTCTGGTCAATGACGGGCTCGTAATCGATCGGCATGATATGTTCCTTCGTCTGATATGTGCCGCACCCGGCTACCGTGGTTTCAATACGGACACTTTGTACGTTACGTATTGTACGTTCATCGGGCCACTATGTCAAGTAGGTCTGCGAAGTAACGAGTAACGAGAGGATACGCTCCCGTCTCGTTACTCGCTACTCGTTACTCGTTACTGCCGGCGGTAGGGCAGCAACCGTCGCTCGACTTCGTCCATGAGGAAGTTGAGGAGGACGCCGAGGAGGGCGGCGGCGATCAGGCCGGCGTACATCTGCTCGATGTCGAGGATTTGCCAGGAGAGCCAGATGCGCGTGCCGATGCCGTAGCCGCCGGGGATGATGAACTCGCTGCCGACTGCGACGATCAGCGAGAAGCCGAGCGCCAGCCGCGCCCCTGTGAGCACGAGCGGCAACGCACCGGGAAGGGCGACGGTGCGGATCACCTGCCAGCGGCTCGCCCCGAAGGAGTGCGCCACGTCGAGATGCAGTCGGTCGATCGCCATCACGCCCGCCATCGCATTGAGGAGGACGAAGAAGAAGCTGCTCGCGACAATCATCGCCACCTTGCTCTCCTCCCCCAGCCCGAAGATGACGAGGAAGAGCGGCAGGATGGCGATTTTTGGGATCGCGTAAATCAGCGAGGTGATCGGCAGCAGCACGGCGCGCAACGTGCCGGAGAGCCCCATCAGCAGCCCGACGGCGGCGGCGGGGAAGAAGCCGAGAAGGAAGCCGACTGCCACGCGCCGCGTCGTCGCCAACACGTCGAGCGGGAGTTCACCGGAAAGCGTCAGCCGCTTCAACGCGCTGAAGATCGCCGTCGGCGGCGGGAAAAAGATCGCATTGAGCCACCCGGAGCGCGACGCGATCTCCCAGAGAACGAGCAAGAAAAGCGGTGAGAGGAAGGCGAGCAGCCGCTCCGTACGAGTACTGAGTACTGAGTACTGAGAGGGGGGTCGATGTTCCCGTGTCCAGTCTCCCGCGTTTGTGGGGGCTACCAATGATGCGTCTTCTATCATCTGTTGATCGTCCATTGCTATGACTCTCTCAGCACTCAGTACTCAGTACTCAGTACTTTCTCTAGTGCCTCCCAGACGCGGGTCGCAGCGGCGCGGAAGGCGAGTCCTTCGCGGTCCGCATAGCGCGTGCGGGGGCGGGGGAGATCAATCGGTAGGTCGAGGATGATCCGGCCCGGTCGCGCGCTCATCACGCAGACGCGGTCGCCCATCGCCACCGCCTCATCGACACTGTGGGTGACGAAGACGACCGTCTTGCCGCTCCCCTGCCAGAGCGTCACCAGTTGCTCCTGCATCTGGATGCGCGTATGCTCGTCGAGGCTGCCGAAGGGCTCGTCCATCAGCAGCACATCGGGGTCAATCGCCAGCGCGCGGGCGATATTGACGCGCTGCTGCATCCCGCCGGAGAGGGTGTGCGGGTAGGCGCGAGCAAATCGCTCCAGCCCGACGCGGCGCAGTTGCGCGATGGCGACCTCGCGCCGCCGCGCGGTGGGCATTCCTTCCACCTGTAACCCGTACGCGACATTGTCCACCGCCGTCAGCCACGGGAAGAGCGACTGCCCCTGAAAGACCGTCGCCACCCGCCCTGCTACCTGCACCGTGCCGCTCGTCGGTCGCGCCAGCCCCGCGAGGATGCGCAGGAGCGATGTCTTCCCGCACCCGCTCGGCCCGACGAGGCAGACGAACTCCCCAGGCCGCACCGCGAGACTCACATCCGCCAGCGCGGGCACCGTACCAAATTGCTGCGTCACGTCCATGACGAAGACTGCGGACTGCGTGTGCCCATTGGAGGGCGCGCGGGCTGAGCCTTCGCCCGCTGCCCGCTGCCTGCTCATTGCTTGTACGGCCCCAACTTCTTGACGGCGGCATCGGTGAAGGAGGTATCGATCTGCTTGCGCATGTCGAGCGGGTCTTTGTAGGTGAGGCCGCCGCGCTCGAAGTAGAACTGCTGCATCGTCTGGAGGTCGTCAATCTTGAACTGGCCGTTCGGGTCGAAGGTCGGCGCATTGGAGCGCTTGGCGACATCGGCGGGCACCTTCGTGTACTTCTCGATGATGGTCGCGATTGCGTCGGTCTTGAATGCGTTGCCTTGCAAGTCGCGGCACGCCTTGATGTAGGCGTTCATGAATCCCTGCGCCGGTCCCTTCTTCTCCTGGGAGAACTTCGTGTTGTAGAGGACGATGGTCGGGAAGAAGCCGCTGATGAAGTCATCGGAGAGGACCTGTATCTGCCCCTTGTCCTTCGCCTGCGTGACGATTGGCTCGCCGAGCATCGACGCGGCAATCGCGCCGTTCTCTAAGGCGGCGGGCACATCGGCGAAGGCGACGTTCTCCACCTGCACATCGGTCAGCTTGAGGCCGCCCTTCTCCAAGGCACGCGCCAGCCAGTATTCGGTCGCGGAGCCGGCCGCGTTGATGGCGACTTTCTTGCCTTTGAGGTCCGCTACACTCTTGATCTGACCGCTATCGTACGCCTTCTTGCTGACGACGAGCGGCGTCGTGACGGGCGGCGCCTCGCTGTGCAGCGGCGCGACGACCGTGATGCCGATATTCTTCGCCAGCGCATTGAAGGTGGCGACACCGAGCCCGCCGAGCCCGACACCGAAGTTGCCCGTCGCCGTATGCGTGATGACGTCCGTCCCGCCCGCCCGCGGGGCGAGGTTGGTGTCGAGATCCTCCGCCTTGAAGTACCCCTTCTCGATGCCGACGTAGAGCGGCGCGTCGATCATCACCGGGATGTAGCCGACCGTCAGTTTGGTGGGGGTATCGGCGGATTTGCTGCCGCCGCAGGCCGTGAGAACCAAAGTAATCGCGAGCACGCCGACCAGAGAACCGCTCAACCGACGCATGTCATTCGCTCCTGCCGCATCGCTATCGTGAAGCGCCGTTGCTTCCTTACGATAGTATACCGCGCGATGCGGAAAAGGGATGAATGGCGCGATCCGCCGTTGCGTGACATCTAGGCTTTCAGAGCAGTTTGTAATTCAGCACGCTCGCCGCGTTCTTGAGCATTGCCGATACTTCGTCGTCCGCGAGCGCGCGGTTGAAGTCCGGTATGCTGGGAAGTACAGTCGCAGCGCGTTCGTAGAAGGCGAGCGAGATGTTCCCGCCGTGCATCTTCGATGGGTAGATGATCCCTTCGATGGCAGGGTATGCATCATAGATTGCCTGCGACCAGCGACGGGCGCGGCGGCGATCACCCGTACAAATCGCCTGCGATCCGCCCGCTTGTGTCGGCCAGTTCCCGCGCATATCGAGCAAGGTGATCGCTCGCCGCGTGCGGAAGCCGACGAGCCACGGTTGGCTGCGTGTCCGGTTGATGGTGCGCGCATCCTGGAATACTTCGGCGAGACAGGTCGTGCCATTCTCCGCGACGTACATAATTCCCCGCGCCTGCGGTCGTGCGGGTGCGAGATGGGGGTCAAAGCGGCTCGTCGTAGGGCCGTAATAGCGGAATGCGTCCCACGTCGTCGGATGATTCCCATTACGAGCGTACACCCGCCACAGGAGACGCCCCGGCGGGAAGACGCAGAGATCGGGAGCAAGGCATGCGAACCGCGCGATCAGTCTCGAAGCGACGGGGAGACTGGTCACACGTTTTGGGCGAGTGCGATGACGGGTTCCGGCTTGCCGCCCGACAGCAGCCATTGCCGCGGGCTCGCATCGCGCCCACGAATTGGGAGGTCGGCGGTTGGCGTGATGAACCAGAGCAACACTTCGACCGGATGGAGATCGGGAGAGAGCGCGGGCGATACATCGGCGAAGTGATCGACAACACGGTCGCCATCGAATTGAAACGAGGGGAGCCGCCACTCATTGCGCACTTTCACGCCGTAGAGTTGGCGTTTCCCCAAGCGTTGCCGGATCGCGGCATCGCTCACCTGTAGTCGCGCCGCCACCTGCTTCGCGGAGCCCGCCGCCGCCAGCAGTTCCGCGTAGAGCACCTGCGTCTGGACTTCGGGATCGTCGGCGACCGCGACGCGAGAGGTGAGATCGAAGCCCCCCTCACTGAGCAACCGCCGCTCGCTCTCCGTCAGCCGATGCTCCGGCCGTACTCGCGTGGAAGGGAGCGTCGGCATCAATTTGTAGACGAGCGCCACAAACTCGCCGGGGTCCATATCGAGCCCCTTGTCTGCCAGCATCTCTCGCGTCACGGTCATCGGGATCACCTCTTCTATCGGCTACTTATGTCGTAAGCATACGTAAGGGCGAGAAATCTGTCGAGTCTCTTCTCGTCAACGCCTCCCCCCTGGCATTTTGAGGTACGATGCAGCCAATCGCTGGCGTTTCCTTCTCATCATTTTCACTCGACGAGGTAGTCCACGCGATGCGCTTCGGTGCAATCCGGTACTTCCAGTTTCCCGATCAGTCGCTCCAATGCATTGTCTGGGAGGCCGGAGGCACGAGCATGGTTCCGCTCGATGAGCATCGCATACGGGACCTCGACGTAGACGATGCGGATGCGGGCCTGATAGGCGGCGAAAAGGTCGATCAATTGCCGCCGCATCATCCGCGTGATATTGGTCGCGTTCCAGACGAATGAGGTTCGTTTCCGCAAGTGCTCCCGCGCCCGCTCTTTCGCCTCCTGGATGACGTGTCCCTGTGCCTCAGTCGGTTTGATACCGAGATCGGCACGGATCGCATCGAGCGAGATGACCGGCCAATCGGGAAGATTGGTCTTGATCCATGTATCCTTTCCGGCCCCCGGCACGCCGGACATCACGATGACTTCACAGGCTGTGTCGTCGTAGGCGAGGTAATCGGGATCGGAGTGCCTGCCCGCAAAATACAGGAAACGGCTGTGATCGGACGGCAAGACGCGCGGCCCTTCCCAACATTGATTCTCCATGCAGAAGTCGCGGAAATAGGCAATCCGGTCGAGCAATTCCGCTTGATCGGAGCAGACTCGCCCGCGCACGTCCGCTTCCGCCAGCAACGCGACCTCGCGGAGTGAGGCCGTCTGGCTCGCTTCGATCACCGCGCGGACGGGATCAGGCTTCTCATAGAACCAGAGCGGTAATCCGTGATAGCGCACGAGTTTCGCGATCCGTTCCCGCGCCGCGAACGGGACCGGCGCGTCCAGATCGGTACCTTCATAGAGAATCTGTCGCGCCAGTAACTCACCGCGCCGGGCATGGCTGCGGGACGTGATCGTGCCGTCTGCATCGACCTGCGTGCAGACCGGCTTCGCGACATCATGCAGGAGTGCGGCGGCGAAGAGGATGGTGCGATCAGATTCCGGCACGTCCCGCCACGCCGCATGGGAAACGAGCGCTTCTGCCACCATCCGTGTGTGAATCAGCACATCGCCCTCAGCGTGGTATCGCACGTCCTGCGGGACGCCCATCATACTTCTGATCCATCCAAATCGCTTCGCGATGTGTTCCCATTCCATCGCCCACTGAGACGGGACGGGAACAAATGGAAAGAGCGACTGGGTTTCGGTATCCATGAATCCATCTCCTCCTCTCCGCATGAGCTATCAAAAGAGTATGACACCGTCACGCAAGACATTCGGGATGATCGGTCGGTTCATCCAATGCCCTTGCGCGTCAGCAATCGCCTGATGGAATCCAGGCCGGACATACTTGTACCGATCCTGCACACTCCGTTCGTCTTCGGCCTTGATGTACAGCCCCTCCATCAGCCTGCTCGTATCGGTCTGGCGGAGCGCTAGATCGGCATCAAGGCCGCGTTCCTGACACGCTGCTTTGAGCCGTTCGACGACATCCGCGCCGATAA
>JBPCMC010000006.1:0-8597 GCA_051002645.1 Thermomicrobiales bacterium | reverse complement strand
GGTTCAGGTAATGCCGCACGTCCTCCTGCCCCTTCAGCGAGTCATCGAGCGCCGCCGCGCCCATCACGACGACCAGACCCAGCACGCCGCCGAGCACGAGGCCCGCTAGCGCAGTCAATCTCACACGCGGGCCGTTCGCCGTGACGGACGGCGACGGGCAGTTCGGTAATACCGTGGCGCTCGTCAGGCCGCCGGACGGCGCGGCGCAATCGAGGCTGGTGACGACGAGGCGCGGCGTGCGCACCGCGTTCTGCGACGACTGACTCAAGCGCCGGTCCTGCTTGTCGAGCGCCACGTTATCCGCCACACTCTTATCCAACCTGACGTGCGCCAGCGCCCCGACGACTCGCGCCGCTCGCGTGCCGTCGGTATCGGTGGCCGCGATGGTCACGGTGCGATTGTCCCGATTGCTGCGCGTCGCGACATTGTAGGCGAGCGACGCATCGCCGGGCTGGAGGTATCCCTTGTCCACGGCGGATTGCACGGCGTTCGGGTTGTGGACATACGGCTCCAGCGCCTGCGTCCAGTTGGCGGTCAGTTGATCGGAGAAGTAATCGATCGGCATCGAAGTGACCGCGAGCCGTGTGCTTGCCTCATAGGTTTTCGCCTTGCCTGCCTGCGACGCATAGCCGACCAGCCCGGCAACGAGCGCGGCGAGGATAATCACCCACCAGCCGCGCCGCAGCACGCGCAGATAGACTTCCGGGCGCATCAGGCGACCCTCTCCGTCCGCGCGCCGCGCGGGATCGTGCCGACGACCGGGACGCCCAACTGATCCTCGATCTCCCGACGGTCGTGGAGCCGCGTGTCGAACAGTTCCACGATCAAGGCAATCGCCGCCGCTGCGAGCAATCCGGCGAGAAACGTCCCCGCAGCGAGGACGCCCGACTTGAGCGACTTCGCCGCCGCACTCGTTGGGTAATTGATGATCGACAACTGCACCGGCCGGATCGGGAAATAACTCGGCCCGTTCTCCGCCAGTTCATCCAGGGCCGCCTGATCGATCGCCACCGCGCGGTTCGGGTCGCTGCTCGTCGCATTGACCGTCAGGGCACGGAAAACGCGCGACGCGGTGAGAGCGACCTGCACCTCGCTCGGCGAATAGTTCTGCCCCTTCGCTTGCAGGCGCTTGCTGACGGCCTGCGTGAAGACGCTCCCCGGCACGACGCGCACGAGGTCGTCCGAAGTCGCTTCGCTGGCGAGGTCACGATAGTAGTTGTCGTACCCCTGCGGCGTCGGCGGTTGCGGCGCGATGCTCGTCACCGTCGCCTCGCCGACGGCGGTGTAACTCTTCGCCGTCTGTTTGTAGGTGTACGCCGCCAGCCCGAGCGCCAGCAGCGGCAGAATCACGAGCACCGGCCACCGCCGCCGCACCACCGCCCAGAAGCGCGGCAAACGCAGGAAGGACTGAGGACTAAGGACTGAGGACTGAGTCTCCATGCTCTCCTAATCCGTGGTGGCATTCACGACACATATGAGCCCAACAAAATGCGTAGACTGTCTCCCTCGCACCAGGACTCCTTCGTCCTCAGTCCTCAGGCCTCAGTCCTTTCCCTGCTATCGTAGCGGCGCGGCAGCGATACCGCAACCGCGTGGGGCGTCGGGGGCGCTATTGATGGAGCGAGAGCCCGCGCAGCACCTTGTCCATGACCTTCTTCTCCGCCCGTGCCGCCAGGCCGACGATGTTCAATTGCTCGCTCGGCACCGACCGGACGGCGGCGCGATTGGCGATATCGTTGCCCGTCTGGAAAAGCTCCTCGGTGAAGATCGCGAACTGGAGGTCGCGGCTGCGCATCCGCTCATACACCGTCCGCATCTGCGCGGCGTTGCCGGAAAAGACGAGAACAGGCTGGCGGAACATCGGCAGATAGCGGTTCCCCGATCCGTCCTCGTATGCCTCACCGACCACCCCGGCGACCGTCCCGGCGATCCCGCTCGCGGTGAAGGCGGTCACATTGAGCTTCTGCCAGGTCGGCAGGTCGTCGCGCAGCACGACCGCGATGCGGGTATCGAAAACCATCTGCTCATCCACCATCAGTTCCACCCTCCTACCGCTCCTGCCGACGTTCCGCGCCCTCCCCGCCAGCATACGGACCACGCGGCAGACCGTCTTGTACGATCTTGTGCTGCCGCGCGTACCGCCCTGGCGTCACGCCGATGAACCGTTTGAAGCGGTGGGTCAGGTGGCTTTGATCGGCGAAGCCCGTCGCGCAGGCGACCGCCGCCGGGGGCATTCCGTCGGAGAGGAGGCGCTGTGCCTGCCGGATACGGACGCTTTCGAGGTAGCCGTGCGGCGGCAGACCGACCTCGGCGCGAAAGACCCGCGCGACGTAGTAGGGGCTGAGGGAGACCAGCGCCGCGAGCCGCGTCAACGAGATGTCCTCGTCGTAGTGCGCCTCGATATAGTCGCGGATGCGGCGGATCGCGGCGTGCTCTCGCCCGAACGCGCGCCCCGCGCCCCGACTATCGGCATGGCGGGCGATCATGGCGACGAACGCCTCCAGTACACGCGTCTCCCCCTCTACCGCCGAGATCGGCCCGGTCAATGCGCGATGGAGCGCGAGCAATTGGCGCGACAGGGCGGCGTCCACGATCACCGGCGCGGGGAAAAACGGCTCCGCTTGGCGTCGCCCGCTGTGCTCTTCAGCGGCGAAGCGGAGCAAGGTCGCCGACGGGTAGAAGGTGCGATAGGTGAAGCCCGCTGCGGTCGCCGGTTCGCCGGTGTGGGGTTCATCAGGGTGAACGGCGAAAATGCCCCCGGTGGGCGTGCGGTGCTTACCGCTCCGGCAGGAAAAGGTCTGCGTGCCGGTCTCGATCACGCCGATCGCGTAGTAGTCGTGGACATGCCACGGAAAGGCGCGCGTGATGAACGAGGCGTGGATGCATTCGATGCCGAAAATATCCGGGCACGCCGAGAAGTGCGCCCATTCTTCATCCAGCCACATCGACTCGTCGCCGTCTGCGTCGGCGGCGCGTGTTGCTCGGATCAGCGATTCCATTGCGCCATTATAGGACAGCGAGGATCGCCGCCAGCGTGACGATGCTGATCAACGTGGAGAAGAGCACCGTCGCGGTGACGAAGGTCGGCAAGAGGTTGTGCTCGATGGCGATAATCGAGGCGAGCACGGCGGCGGGCATGGCGGATTGGAGCACGCCGGCATCCCGCGCGAGGCTGGTCAGGTGGAAGGGGATGACGATCAGCGCGGCGAGGGCAGGCCCTCCGAGCAGCCGCACGAGGCTCGCGCCGAGCATATCGCCATTCAAGCGGGGAATGCCCGCGCCGGCCAACTGCACGCCGAGCGCGAGCAGCATAACCGGCACCATCGCCCCGGCGAGCAACCCGGTGGGCCGCTCGATGACGAGCGGCGGGTGAACGCCGAAGGCATTGAAGAGCAGTGCGGGCACGACTGCGATCACGGCGGGCGTCTTGACGACGGCGAGCAGCGACCGGAGATTGCTGCCGTGATGCCAATTCGCCGCCGCGACGCCGATGATGAAGGAAATCGTCGACATCGCGATGAAATAGATCGTCGCGGCGACGAGTGCATCCGGCCCGAAGGCGAACTGCACGATCGGCAGGCCGAAGTTGCCGACATTCGGGAAGACGGCGATCAGCACGTACGCGCCCGTCATCTGCGGGGATCGTTTGAACAGACGCGCGAGGAGAACCGCCGCCGCCGCGCACGCCACCTCGACGACGGCGATATAGAGCACCATCCGCCCGGCGGTGGCCGCGTCAATCCGCGAGGTCGTCAGTACATTGAAGGTGAACGACGGGACGAGGACGAAGTACGCGACGCGCGAGAGCGTGCGCGCCTCCAGCCCCAGTCGCGGCCCGACGAGGTAGCCGATCCCAACGAGCGCGAAGACCGGGATGAGGATATTCAGGTAAATCTGCGGCAGTTGCCCCACGGCCACTCCCCGATGAAACAGCCAAAAGTGAGGCAGTCAACGTGGGTCATTCCGACGCGCCACTATAACACGGGCACGACGGCTGGGCCGGGGAATCCTAACCCTCTCCTGCCCAGAGGGCGCTCCCCCTTCCCGACACGGGAAGGGGGAGCCGTAGGGGCGCATGGCATGCGCCCTCTAGATTGGGCAGAGCGTTTGACAATCGGCCACGGCAATTCGCGCGAGTCACCCCTTCCCGAGGCGAGAAGGGGCCGGGGGTTAGGGTTCCCCGGCATAGCGCCACGCTCTCTCGTTGATAGGCTGTCGCTATTGGATCAGCACGGAACGGTAGGAATCGCCTCGCGAATCGTTGTGCAGATGCACGGCGGATGGTACGATACGTGGGTAGGAAACGCTCAGGTTTCGAAGAAGTGCGAAGTGCGAGGGTTGAGCAGTGATGCGCTCCCGGCAGCGGCATCAGTCGAATTTCTTGGGGTGACGCGCGGCGAGAGCCGATGTGGCGTCACCCCTTTTTTGTTTTCTGGCGAACGGTACGACGAGGAGGCTGGCACCGGTATGAGTACGACGACGGCAACAGATTTTGTCCTGCGGATCGGTGGTGAGTCGGGCGACGGCATGGTGACCATCGGCGACATCATCACCGCTGTGGCGGCGGACCACGGCGCGTGGGTCCACACTTTCCGCACCTTCCCGGCGGAAATCCGCGGTGGCCCGGTGCTCTTCCAACTCCACGCGGACGCCAAGCCCGTCCTCTCGGTCGGCGATCAGGTGGACGTGCTGGTGACGCTCAATAAGGAAGCGTGGACGCTCCACCACAACGACCTCCGCCCGGACGGCGCCTTGATCTTCGACCCGTCCGAGTACCAGCCGCCCTCGTGGTTCATGGGCACAAAGTACGAGGTGCCCGCCGTCGAACTGGCGAACAAGGCCGGGGCGAAACGCGGCAAGAACATCGTCATCATCGGCGCAATCGCCAAGCTCTTCGGCCTCGACAAAGAGGTGGCCGAGGAAACGATCACCAAGAAACTTGGCAAGCGCGCCGAACTGCTGCAAGGTAACCTCGATTCCTTCAACGCGGGCTACGAGTACGCGGGTAGTCTGATGAAAGCGGATCGCTTCGGCTTCACCTTCCCCGAGACGCGCGGCAACGGCAATCGCCTGATTATGAACGGCAACGATGCGATCGTGGCCGGCGCGGTCCGGGCGGGCTGCCGCTTCTATGGCGGCTACCCCATCACCCCGGCCTCCGACATCATGGAGAAGTTGGCGGTGGAACTGCCGGTGATCGGCGGCGCGCTCTTGCAGGGCGAGGACGAAATCGCCTCGATCAATGCCTGCCTCGGCGCGTCATGGGCGGGCGTCAAGTCGATGACCGCGACGGCCGGCCCCGGCCTCTCGCTGATGACCGAGGCGCTCGGCATGGCCTCGATGGCGGAAATCCCGGTTGTCGTTGTCGATGCCCAGCGCGGCGGCCCGAGCACCGGCCTGCCGACCAAGACCGAGCAGAGCGACCTCAATCTGGCGGTCTACGGCGCGCACGGCGACACGCCGCGCATGGTCGTCGCCCCGACTGAAGTGGGCGACTGCTTCACGACGACCGTCCTCGCCTTCAACCTCTCCGAGCGATACCAGATGCCGGTGCTCCTCCTCTCCGATCAGTCGCTCTCCAGCCGCACCGAGAGCATCGCGCGTCCCGACCTCGAGAACGTCGAAGTCTGGGACCGCATCACCCCCGCCAATGCCGAGCAATACGCCGACATCATCGGCCGCAACGGCCACACTCAGTCCTCAGTCCTCAGTCCTCAGTCCTCCCCCGAGGAGAGCGAGGGTAACCGCAACGAGATCGCGGATGATCCGAGTGGCGATCCCGTCTACGTCCGCCACGAGACGGCGCTTCTCTCATACGGCGTCGATCTGACGCACGTCGGCGTCGATCGCCTGCCGCCGGAGGGCCATTACCTTCGCTACGCGATCACCGAGAGTGGCATCTCGCCGATGTCCGTCCCCGGCATGAAGGGCGAGACGCGCTACGTCTCCACCGGCATCGAGCATGACCAGTTGGCCGACCCGAACTACACGCCCGAGTACCACACAGTCATGACGAACAAGCGCTTCCGCAAACTGGAAACCGCGAAGGCCGCCCTCGGCGACACGGTCGTCAACCGCTACGGCGTCGAGGACCCGGACGTGCTCGTGGTCGCCTGGGGCAGCACGGTCGGCCCGGCGCGCGAGGCGGTCGAGTGGGCAGTCCAGGAAGGCCATTCCGTCGGCATGATCGCGCCGATCCTGCTCTGGCCGCTGGTGCCGAGCATCGGCGTGTCGCTGGCGAAGGCGAAGAAGATCGTCATCCCGGAAGTGAACTTTGGCGGCCAGTTCGCGCGGCTCCTGCGCTCGGAGTTCGGCGGCGACCGCGATAAGATGATCGAAGTCCACAAGTACACCGGACTCCCCTTCACAGCGGCCGAAATCGAGCATGTCATCAAGGAAGCAGTAGCAAGTGGCAAGTAGCAAGTAGCAAGTGCAAGAAGACGGCGCGTAGCGCCTGCCGCATTCAACTGACGACTTTCTACTTGCTACTTGCTACTCACGGGAGGAACAATGGTCACGACAGCAGCCCCCACTCAGGAACCGAAAACGGTCGCCCATTACCGTTCCAGCCTGCGCCCGATCTGGTGCGCGGGATGCGGCGACTTCGGCGTCCTCGCAGCGTTCTACGAGGCGCTCGTCGCCCTCGACATCGACAAGGACAACCTCTGCGTCGTCTCCGGTATCGGCTGCTCCAGCCGCTTCCCCGGTTTCGTGGACGCCTATGGCTACCACGGCCTGCACGGTCGCTCCTTGCCGGTCGCCACGGGCGTCAAGATGGCCCGCCCGGACCAGACCGTCGTCGCCTTCGGCGGTGACGGCGACTACTTCTCCATCGGCGCGGGCCACTTGCCGCATGCCGCGCGACGCAACCTGGACATCACGGCAATCGTGATGGACAACCAGATCTACGGCCTGACGAAGGGGCAGATCTCGCCCACCTCGCCGCAGACGATGCGCACGAAGTCCACCCCGTACGGCTCGCACGACATGCCGATCAACCCGATTGGCTACGCGCTGATGTACGGTGCGTCGTTCGTCGGCCGCGCCTTCTCGGCGCAGCGGCAGGTGATGAACAAGATGATGGCGCGCGCCATCGCGCATAAGGGCTTCTCGTTCATCCAGGTGATGTCCCCCTGCGTCACCTTCCACGATACCTACAAGACCTACAAGGACATCACCCAGCCGCTCCCCGAGGGGCACGATCCCTCCGACCGCGAGGCGGCGATGCACCTGGCGATGACCGAGGAGAAGCTCTCCCTCGGCGTCTTCTACGAGGGCGAGCCGATGGAGCCGCCGGGCGACTACATCAACGAACCCTACATCGAGGTCAAGCAGGCCGATCCGATGGATCGCCTGAACTCCTACCTCAACAAGTTCGCTTAGCGAGCAATGAGCGATGAGCAATGAGTAAAGAGAGGGCCAGGCCGCAAGGTTCGGCCCTCTCTTTGTGCTGACGCGCCGTGTTGACACGCTGAGCGATGCATTATACATTGATGAATATCGAAGTGATGATCGTCAATATGAGAGTGAGAACCCATGACTGCTGTTCTGCCGCACATGAGACGCCGTGCGGCCTTCATTCCGACGCACGCCGTCATGCAGGCAGTGCTGGCCGAGGCGATCGGCACGTTCGCCCTCGTCTTCGCGGGCACGGGCGCGATTATGATCGACGCCACGACGAACGGCGCGGTGACACATGTCGGCATCGGCCTTACCTTCGGGCTCGTCATCTTCGTGATGATTAGCGCGGTCGGTCATGTCTCCGGCGCGCACTTCAATCCCGCCGTCACGCTCGCCTTCGCGTCGGCCCGGCACTTCCCGTGGCAGCGCGTCGGGCCGTATCTGGTCGCGCAATTTGGCGGCGCGCTGGCGGCGAGTCTGCTTCTGCGTGGTATGTTCGGCAACATCGCTCATCTCGGCGCGACGCTGCCGCGCGGCTCGGACGGACAATCGCTGCTCCTCGAAGCGGTGCTGACCTTCTTCTTGATGTTCGTCATCACGGCGGTCGCCACCGATACGCGGGCGGTGACGCAAACGGCCGCCCTCGCCATTGGCGGTACCGTCGGTCTGGACGCGCTCTTCGCCGGGCCGATCAGCGGCGCGAGCATGAACCCGGCCCGCTCGCTCGCCCCCGCACTAATCAGCGGTGCCGGTACGTCGCTCTGGCTCTATTTCGTCGGGCCGATCCTGGGCGCACTCGCCGGTGCGTGGACCTACCGCCTTATCGCGAACGGAGCCAGCGAATGAACCAGCCGATCCGCGTCCTCATCCTTTGCACGCACAATAGCGCCCGCTCGCAGATCGCGGAGGCGCTGCTGCGTCATCTCGGCGGCGATTTTCTCGTAGCGAGCGCGGGCACCGACGTCACGCGCGTCCATCCGCTCGCCATCGCGGTCTTGCATTCACACGGCGTCGATACAACGGGTCTCGCCTCGAAAAGCCTGACACAGTTCCTCGGTGACCATTTTGATTAGGACTTACGCAGTTGAGCGCAGCGGTCGCGAGCGAGTAGAGTAGTCGGCATGAATGCACCACGCTGCTCCGACACCGAGTACATCGATTTCCTCGTCGCCACCCCGCGCGCCGTCAGTTGCGTC
>JBPCMC010000005.1:0-5509 GCA_051002645.1 Thermomicrobiales bacterium | reverse complement strand
CGCCCGGCAGTCCGCCGGCGAGGATTTTCGCCATCGTCGTCAGATCGGGGAGGACGCCGTAGTACTCCTGCGCGCCGCCGGGGGCGTAGCGGAAGCCGGTGACGACTTCATCGAAAATCAGGATGATCCCGCGCGCGTCGCAGAGATCGCGGACTGCCTGCAAGTACTCGGCGCCGGCCTGATCGGCAATCAGGATGATGGAGGCGATGTCGTCCCGGCTGTTCACCATCTGCGCGAGCGCGCCGATATCGCGCGGCGGCACGCTGACGATGGTGCGCACGAGCGCCTCCGGTACGCCGGCGGCAATCGGCTCGTTGTAGGGCGGCGCCATCGCCATCGTCGCATAGTCGTGCCAACCGTGGAAGGCGCCCTGCACCTTGCAGATCACATCTTTCCCGGCGACGGCACGGGCCATCCGCATCGCCAGCATCGTCGCCTCGGTGCCGGAGGAGGTGAACTTAACCATCCCGCCGCGTGCCGAGGGCACAATCTCCTTGATCTGCTCGCCCCAGATAATCTCCTGCTCGTGGCACGCGCCGAGGTGGGTGCCGAGCGCCACCTGCCGCTGCAGCGCCTCGACAATCGCCGGGTGCGAGTGGCCGAGGAGGAGCGCGCCGTGCCCGCCGAAGTAGTCGATGTACTCATTGCCGTCCACGTCCCACTTGCGCGGCCCTTTCGCGTGGGTGCAGTAGAGCGGGAACGGCTCCATGTAGCGCCCGTCGTGGGTAACGCCATCGGGAAATGTCGGTAGGGCGCGGGCGTGCAGCGCTGCCGATCCCGCCATCCGGCGCGCGCGTTCCTGATTGATCGTCTCGGTGCGAGCGGGTGCAGCCATGCGCGAGCCTCCCTGATGGTACGCGGCATCCACGCCGCTCATCTGCCGCCGGTGTGATGGATCGGTGTGGGACGAACGTAACCACGAGTGCGCCCACGACTGATGCATCCTTGCGGCCGGTTGATGCCCCATCCTACGTGCCGCGCGGTTGTGGGGCAAGTCTACAGAGTCGTGCGTGTTCGCGGTGTGCCAGTCGATTCCATACGATGAAGACTGCAAAAACTTTCGGCTGATATGAGAGACTGCGGCGGTGGCCGCGTTATGCCGCCCCATATGAGTCAGTCGGCACGCGATGCGAGGCGGCAGTACCAAAGGAACCCCGTGGCACAAGCAAAGAACGAGGCGCAGAGCACGAACGATGAGCCAACGGATGCCCCGACTGCCACATCTCCTGTGCCGCATGTGGCGGGGGTACACGACCCGTATCGGGCGCTGCGTTTCCGCGATTTCCGCCTGCTGCTAACGGGCGCGTGTATCAGCGCATTCGGGCAGCAGATGCTGACGGTCGCGCTCGGGTGGGAGTTGTACAACCGCACCGGCTCCGCACTCGTCCTCGGCGGGGTCGGGCTGGCGCAGATCATCCCGATCATCCTGCTCTCACTGCCCGCCGGTCATGTCGCGGATCGTTACAGTCGCAAGCACGTCATGCTCGTCTCCCAGATCGTACTGGCGGCGGGGGCGCTCGGGCTCGCCGTGCTCTCCGGCCGGCACGGGTCGCTCCTGCTGATCTACGGCTGCCTGGTCGTGATCGGCGGCGCGCAGGCGTTCAACAATCCGGCAAGTTCGGCGCTAGTCGCGCAGGTCATCCCGGCCGATGCGTACGAGAGCGCGGTGACGTGGCGGAGCAGCACGCAGCAAGTGTCGTCCGTGCTCGGTCCGGCGGCGGGCGGCTTCCTGATTAGCCTCTTCGGTGGCGCGGCATGGGTCTTCGCGCTCTACGCTCTCGCCGCACTCTCCTTCGCGTTCTTGCTCTCGTTCCTGCACGTCCGCCCCTCCGCGCCGCGCGCGGTGCGGGGGACGACACTTCGATCGGTCACCGACGGCATACGCTTCCTCGGGCGGTCGCAGGTCTTGTTGGCGGCGATCACCCTCGACCTCTTCGCCGTCCTGCTCGGCGGGGCGACGACGCTGCTGCCGATCTTCGCCAAGGACATCCTGCACGTCGGCCCGTTCGGCTTCGGATGGCTGCGGGCCGCGTCGTCGGCGGGGGCCGTTTGCATGGCGCTCGTGCTCGCGCACCGCCCGCCCTTCGCGCACGCCGGGCGCACCTTATTCCTGGCGGTGGCCGGGTTCGGTCTCGTGACGATCATCTTCGGCTTGTCGCGCTCGTTCGCCCTTTCGTTCGTCATGCTCGTGCTGCTCGGTGCGTTCGATAACATCAGCGTCGTCATCCGCAGCACGCTCCTTCTCGTGCGCACGCCCGACGAGATGCGCGGCAGAGTCGGCGCGGTGAACGCGCTCTTTATTGGCACCTCGAACCAGCTCGGCGGGTTCGAGTCGGGCGTGACGGCGCAGTTGTTCGGCCCGGTCATTTCCGTGGTCGCCGGTGGCATCGGCACGCTGCTCGTCGTGCTGCTCGTCGCGCGGCGCTGGCCGGAGATGCGCAATCTCCGCACATTGAGCGAGCCTGCGCCTGTCGCGGAGGGCGAAGCGGCGCGGTAGGATTACTCCCGCAGTAGGAGCGCCGCACGGGTGACCGTTCGGGTTGACAGGAGGGGTGAGGATGCAGACGGAGCAGGGGTTGGCCGATTGGTTGGAGGAGCGACAGGAACGCTACATTAAGATGGCGGACACGATCTGGGCGAATCCCGAGGTGGCGCTCACCGAGTCGAAGGCGTGTACGCTCCAGGCGGATGAACTGGCGCGGGACGGGTACACGATCACGCGCGATGTCGGCGGGCTGCCAACGGCATTCATGGCCGAATGGGGCAGCGGCGCGCCGGTGATCGGCTACCTCGGCGAGTACGACGCGCTGCCGGGGTTGTCGCAGAAGTCGCAGTCGGGGCAGGATCCCATTGTCCACGAGGGGCCGGGGCACGGCTGCGGCCACAACCTGCTCGGCACCGCCGCGCTCGCCGCCGCGATGGCGCTCAAGGCGTGGCTGCAGGAGACGGGGCAATCCGGCACGGTGCGTTACTACGGCTGCCCGGCGGAGGAGACGATCACCGGCAAGGTGTATATGGCCCGCGCGGGTGTCTTCGATGATCTCGATGCCGCGCTGACGTGGCACCCCGGCGGCGTCAATACCGTCCAGTGCGGCAGTAGCCTCGCGGTGGACAATCTCAAGTTCCGCTTCCATGGGCAGACGGCGCACGCCGCAGCCGCGCCGGAGATGGGCCGCTCGGCACTCGATGCCGTCGAATTGATGAACATCGGCGCGAACTTCCTCCGCGAGCACGTCATCGAGACGGCGCGCATCCACTACGTCATCACCAATGGCGGCGGCGCGCCGAACGTGGTGCCGGACGAGGCGGAAGTCTGGTATTTCGTCCGCGCCCCGCGCCGCGATCAGGTGGAGGCGATCACGGCGCGCGTGCGAGACATCGCCCGTGGAGCGACGCTGATGACTGGTACGACGGTCGAGGAAGACTACCAATGCGGCGCGTATAACTGCCTGCCGAACCTGACCCTCGCGGACGCCGCGCTATCGGTATTGGAGGAGATGGGGCCACTCGTCTTCACGGACACCGAGCGCGCTTACGCGAAGGCGATCGCGGACGCCTACCCGCCGCAGGTGCGCGCGGGCGTCATCGAGAGCCACGGACTGCCCGCGCGCCTGCTCGACGAGTCGCTGACCGGCGAAATCTTCCCGCCGCTCGACAAAGGGAAGGTGATGCCCGGCTCGACCGACGTGGCCGATGTCTCATGGATCACGCCGACGCTTCAGGTGTGGGCGACGTGCTGGGTGGTCGGCGTGCCGGGGCATAGTTGGGGGATCACCGCGACTGGCGCGATGTCCATCGGCCATAAGGGGATGCTCTACGCTGCGAAGGCGCTCGCCCGCACCGGGGCCGCCCTCGTCAGCGACCCGGCCCTGCTGGAGCGCGCCCGTGCCGAGCACGTAGAAGCGACCAATGGCCGTGCCTACCGCACGCCGCTGCCGGAGGGGTTGCAGCCATCGCTCCCCAAGTCGCACGCTCGCTGATCCTCCCGGTAGACCAGGAGGGAGCCAATCCCCATACGGAGGGAGATGATGCACTACTTTCGTATCTATGCCGGCCCGGACGGTGAAAGCCACTTCGAGGACGTGGAAATCGTCCTGCATGGGCGACCGGGCGGCTCGGAATATTCCGATCTCGTCCCGGGGTCCGGCGTGATCTTCCGCCGCAGCCCGGCCGATCAGCTGCTGGATTGGCACCCCGCGCCGCGCCGCCAGTTCGTCATCACGCTCTCCGGCGAGGCGGAAGTCGAGGCGAGCGATGGCGAGGTGCGCCGCATCGGGCCGGGCACGATCATGCTCGCCGAGGACATCACAGGCAAGGGCCACATCACGCGCGGCCGGGGCACGGAGGAACGTATCTCCCTCTTCATCCCTCTTCCCGACTGATGCAGGAGATACTTTAACCACCAAGACACCAAGAACACCAAGAACACAAAGAGAAAAAGTGTGGATTCCTTCTTGGTGTTCTTGGTGTCTTGGTGGTTAATTCCCCGTCCCCTTATGCCCCGGTGAACCGGGGGTGCCGCTGCTCGCGGAAGGCGGCGATACCCTCGCGGTGATCGTCGCTCTGGGCAGCGATCTCCTGCAGGTCCGCCTCGTAGTCGAGGGCGGCATCGAGATGTGGCATCATTGCCTGGTTGAAGCCGCGTTTCGTCAGGCCGATGGCGCGGGTGGGCAGGGCGGCGAGGCGGGTGGCGAGTGCGTAGGTCCGCTCCATCAGCGCGTCGGCGGGCACGACGTGGTTGACGAGGCCGAGGCGATGCGCCTCGGTCGCGTCGATGCGGTCGCTGGTGAAGGCGAGTTCCGCTGCTTTGGCGTAGCCGACGAGCATCGGCAGGAAGAGCGTCCCGCCGCTATCCGGGATCAGCCCAATCTTGACGAAGCCCGTCATGAACCAGGCCGCGTCGCTCGCCATACGGATATCGCAGGCGAGGGCGATGCTCATGCCCGCGCCCGCCGCGACGCCGTTCACCGCCGCGATCACCGGCTTCTCGATCGCGCGGATGCCCTTGACGACGACATTCCAGTTCTTTCGCACCCCCTCAGCGACCGAGAGAGGCTCGTGCTCATGCTCGTGCTCGTCGCGCTGCGCGTTGGCGGTGAGATCCAGCCCGGAACAGAAGCCGCGCCCCGCGCCCGTCAGCACGAGGCAACGCACCGCCGCGTCCCGCTCGGCGGCGCGCAGTACCTCCCGCAACTCGCCGAGCACCTGCCGCGTCAGGGCATTCAACACCTCCGGCCGGTTCAGCGTGATCGTCAGGACGCCATCATTTGTCTCCGTGAGGAGCGTCTCAAATGCCATCGTCACTTCTCCCGTCGCAATTCTTCGGATGGTGACCACATGACTGGTTGTGTACCGGATTATCGTACCGCACCCCGCCTCCACCGGCGACCGGATTGAGAGAACTGAGAGCGTACATGGTGGCCGCCGAATGTCGGCAGTTGCACGAAAGGATGCATCTCAAAGCCGGTCGTTCGCGCACAATTCAGGGGCTGGTAGAGGGAAGCCCCCC
>JBPCMC010000004.1:0-6527 GCA_051002645.1 Thermomicrobiales bacterium | reverse complement strand
TGTGCGGCGCAAAGGACGGAGTGATTATCGTGAAAGCGGCCCATGCAACGGAGGAAACAACGGTCACCGTGATTGGCCGGACGAGCGCGATCAATACGGGCTTCGTCTCGGCGGTCGAGGCGGAGGGATGGCGCTGGGAGGAAATCCCGGACCTCCTGACCCTCTTCGCCGGGCCACTCTCGGCGCGGACCGTCATCATTGTGCCGATCGCGGCCTTTACGGCGACCTCGTACGCGCTGATCCGGCACCTGACGAGCAGCCTCACGCTCCCCGTCGTCGTCTTCAGCGCGGAGTGCCGCCCGGACGTCATCGAGAGCACTTTGCAGGCGGGCGCGGATGACTTCCTGCCCATCCCCGTGACCATCGAGGAGATGATCGCGCGCCTCGCCGCCGTCATCCGCGTCCGCTTCGGTACGCAGGACGAACTGCACCGCAGCGATTACCGCCTCGACGAAGCGGCGCATCTTGTGACAATCAGCGGCGGCCCGCCGGTTCGTCTCTCGGTGAGCGAGTACCGGCTCTTCCGTATGCTCTTCGCCGCCCGCAACCGCCCGGTCGCCCGCGAGCGGCTGGCGACCATCCCGCTGCCGCACACTGACCTCGACGGCCAAAATGCGCTCGACGCGACGGTCAGCCGCCTCCGCCGCAAGGTCGGCGTGGACCGCATCGTTACGATCCGGGGGATTGGCTATCAACTGGTGGATAACCGGCAACTGCCGCCCAATGTCTCCTACATGCACGAGGCGCTCGGCGCGCGGTAACCTGTGAGTCGCCGCGTCGGGCGGCTCACCGCAATCGATCAGAACTTGGGTTGCAGTTGGCCGCTCATCACCCCGGCGGCGAGTCCCGCTCCGGCGAGCAGTAGCGCCTTGTTCCCGAGCAGGCTCTGCAAAACATTCGGCTGATTCTGGTATTGCGCCGCCGTCGCCGCCAGCGCGCCGGGGTTGTTCTGCTGCGCGTGCGCGGCGAGTTTCGCCACGTCCTGCTCGTCCATCTGCTGCGGGTCGGTGTGGTTGAGGCCGAGCATGTTCGCGAGGCCGCCGATGCCGCCCTGCGCCGCCTGCCCGCCCATCACGCTGCCCGCCAGCGAACCGGCGAGACTGCCCATGCCCCCGCCCATCTGCCCGCCGATCAGATTACCGACGAGACTGCCGGCGAGCGAGCCGAGCAGCCCCTTGCCCAGCCCGCCGAGCGGGTTGGTACCGCCGGCGCCCGGCGTGACGTGATTCTGATACTCCTGCGGATTCACCTGCGAGAGCGCGTTTGCCGTATGCTGCTGGAACTGGTCCTGGGGCACGCCGCCCATCAGTTGCCCCATGTCCTGTTGGTCATTGGACTGGGCGGGGTCCATGTTGCCGCCAGCAAGCCGTTTGAGGAAGTCCCCGCTTAGGCCGTTCAAGAAACTCATCACGCTCCATCCTTTCTCATTTGCCACGATGCGTCACCGGGGCCGCAGATGACGCTACTGCAATGATGGTGCCAGTCGCGCTATCAATTTATCCCCGTATTCTGCGTGGGCTGAAACTTCCAATACTATTGCCATAGTCGTGGGAGCGTACTATTCCCAAACGCCCGTAGATTACCGCGCTCGTCGGCTGGCACAGTCATTGCTTTCGGTGCAGACCATAGTGCCGTTCAACCTTGAATGGCAATAGACGGATACGCGCAGAGCGAAAGGAATGAGACATGGGTGCGTCAGTGGTGCGGAGGGCAATCTTTGCTTGCTCCGTGGTTCTTCTTCTCGGGTTGTCGATGGTCAGTGTAGCCGCACAGACTCCGACCGCCGCCCCGACGACGGGCGGCACATTTACGGGCAAGGTCTCCAAGACAAGTCCGCTGACGGTCAACTCCAACGGTCAGGACCGGCAGATCAACGCGGCGCCGAACGTGACCGTCCTGCGCGACGGCAAGGCGGCGACGGTCGGCGATCTCAAGGTCGGCGATCAGGTTAATGTGACCTCCAACCCCGACAACACCGTCTCCAAAATCGAGACGACGAGCGTCGCGAGTAGCGGCAGCAGTATCTGGAAGTGGCTCATCCCGCTCCTGATCGCCCTGCTCATTATCGGCCTCCTCGCGTACTTCCTGAGCCGCCGCAAGAAGGACGATTTCGTCCTCGAGCGCGACCGAACGAACGTACCGCGGGCGTAAGCAACCCGACTGATCGCAGGAATGTCGTGAACGACGGATACGAAAGGACATGTATCAATGGCTGAGATGGAAATTCACCGTAATGACCGGGTTATGACCGCCGATGGGGTGGAAGTAGGTCGCGTCAAGCATGTGATCGTCGATGGACCAACGCGCCAGGTGACCGATTTCGTCGTCGAACAGGACGGTCACGAATGGCAAGTGCCGATGAGCGCAGTCATGCAGAACAGCGGGGATAGCCTGACGCTGCGCTCGACGGGCGCCGAACTCACCAGCGCGGCCCGGTTCGATCGCAGCGAATACCACGCGGTGGATGACGAAGCGGTGGACAACGATGCAGCGTATGCGGGCGATCGCGGTCAGGCAATGCCGGGAGCCGCCACCCTCGAGCACGCCGGCCACAATGACGCCGTCATCGACGACGAGCGGGGCATGACCGGCCGGAATCGTGGAGGCGAGCGATTGGCACGCCGGGAGACGGGCAAGGACTACAGCAAGGACGATACGAACATCACGGTTCCGATCGTCGAGGAGCAGTTGAAGGCGGGCGTCCGTGAGTCCGAGGCGGGACGTGCCCGCATCGTCAAGGACGTGCGCGAGGAGCAGCAGACCCTCGACGTACCGGTGCAGCGCGAGGAAGTCTACGTCACCGAGCGCTCCGTCAATCGCCCCGCCACCGAGGCGGACCTGAAGATGCGGGAGCGAGACATCGAGATCCCGCTGCGGGAGCAGGAAGTGGTCACGCAGAAGCAGGCGGTCGTGACGGGCGAAGTGAACGTGCGCAAGGAAGTGAAACAGGAGACCGAGCGGGTGACGGACACGGTGCGGCGCGAGGATGTCCACGTTGAGGACCCGAACAACCCGCGCGTCCACGTCGAGGGCACGGGTATGACCGGGCGCGGCACGACGGGTGCGGACGGCAAGACCGTGACGGACAAGCGCCAGTACGACGCCCAGGGCAATCTCGTGACGGAGAACGAAACCGTCGAAGAGGGGACGAACCGGACGCGGTAACGCGGCAGAGCTAGCATATCAGGCGCGGACAGCGTGCCTGGCAGAAGAAACGGGACAGCCACGGCTGTCCCGTTTCTTCTGTCGCTCGTCCGGCGACGCATCCATTACGGGCATAACGGGCATTAATTGGCTCTGTCGCGGCCCCGGTTGCCCGGCTACACTTTCTATGGATATGCGACTGGCGTTGATTGATGATGGGGGGCGACGATGAAAATCAAGCGGATGGGAGTGCTGGGCGGGATCGGCCCGCAGGCGACAATCGATTTCGAGGCGCGGGTCCATGCCGTTGCCCAGCGCGTCATTCCGCAACAGTGGAACGGCGGCTACCCGCCGATGGTGGTCTGGTATCACCGGGATCTGCCCATCCACATGAACGACGACGGTATGCCCGTGTCGCCGGTGCAGGCGGATCCGCGACTGCTCGAAGCGGCGGCGCAGTTGGGCCGGTGGGCGGACTTCCTCGCTATCCCCTGCAACAGCGCGCATGTCGCGCAGCGGGAGATCGCCGAGGCGGCGGGCTGCCCGCTGCTGAGCATGGTCGATGTAACCCTGCACGAAGTGACCCGTCGCGAATGGACGAAGGTCGGCGTGCTCGGTTTTGGTGGGGCGCCGCGCGTCTATGTCGATCCGCTCGAAAAAGAGGGAATTGTCTGCGCGACGATTGATCGGGCGCTGCAATCAACCCTCGACGCGGCGATTCGGGCGGTGATGGAGGGAAGGAACGGCGCGGCGGAGCGCGACGTGGCGCGGGCGGCCATCTCCGCCGTGCGCGCGCAAGGCGTAGGCGGGACGATCATGGGCTGCACGGAGATCCCGCTTTTGCTTGGCTCGGAGGGCGACGCGGACGATTTGCTCAATCCCATCGCCCTCCTCGCCGAGGCCGCCGTCTGCTACGCCATCGCGGAGGAATAGCGTGCTGGCGGGGAACCTCACCCCGTCTCAGAACGCATACGCCCTGACTCGTTACTCATCGAACGGCGGGCGAAGGCCCCACCATGCGCTATACTCAGTCATCATGCCGCCCAAAGGGCACCCGCAGTCCTTAGTCCTACCGGAGGAACCATGAAGAAAGTCCTGATGACCGGCGCGAGTGGGAAGATCGGTGTGTCGCTGCGAGAACTGCTGAAGGATCGGTATACGCTGCGGTTGCAGGAGCGGCCGGGCGGCACGCCGGTTGGCCCCGCACGAGAGGGCGAGGAGATCGCCCGGACGGACATCACGGACCTGGACGGGATGCGCGCCGCGATGCGCGGGTGCGACGCCGTCATCCATCTCGCGGCCTCGTCCGCTGTCGAGACGCCGTGGGAGGACGCGCTCACGAACAACATCGTCGGTCAGTACACCGTCCTGGAGGCGATGCGTCAGGAGGGCGTGAAGCGCATGGTCTTCGCCACGACCAACCACGTCACGGGCTATTACGAATTGAAGGGCCGCCCCTGCTACCCGGACATGCCCGTCCGCCCTGATGGTTACTACGGAGCTTCCAAGGCGTTCGGCGAGGCGCTCGCCCGCTTCTATGTGGACGACCACGGTCTGGAAGTGATTTGCCTGCGCATCGGCTCGTGGCTGCCGGAGCCGAAGAATGTCCGCAGCCTGAGCACCTGGCTTTCCCCGCGCGACATGGCGCAACTCGCCTGGCGAGCGATCGAGACGCCGCTCACCTGGGGCATCTTCTACGCCATCTCCGGCAACACCCGCCGCTACTGGGACATCGGCCCGACCCAGGAGCAACTCGGCTACGAACCCGAGGATGACGCCGAACGATACGCCGCTCAGGTAACCCACCCCTAACCCCTCCCGACACGGGAGGGAACTTGGGGGAAATGATGCCGTCTTTCCGCGACTACCTCGACTGCATCGAGGTAGATACGAACAGTCACGGACGCTGCTTTGCGCTCCCCTCCGGGCGCCCTCTGGGCAGTATCGGGAGGGGCTGGGGGTGGGCAATCTCCCAACCGCCAGATTGTCGCTTTGTTCACATTGCTAAATCAGACGGGATGCCGCGAACGTACGCACAAAGCGGCACACACGACCCTAACATTGTGAACAGTTGCACAATCGACGGGAGCATGGTACTGTTGCTCTTGGACGGAGTGATGAAGCCCACGGGCAGCGTTGCTCCATCTCGATATATTACGGCAGTGATGCCGGAAAGGGGTCAATTGAGATGAACACACAGAAGGTACGCGCGGGCATCCGCGCCTTTGGGCGGGCAGTTGTCTCGCCGCTGGCGGACATGGAACGGACGGTGGAGTTCGCGGCGCAGTTGCAGCAACACCTGATCCGCACCGATGCGCTGCCGGAAGCGCGGCGGGAACGGCGCGGCACGCGCTAGGGGCTCATTGAAACGGCGACCAGACGGGCCAGGGGAGCAATCCTCTGGCCCGTTGCATGTCCGCCGAGGGGGTATGATGGGGCGGGATGCACGGTGGGTGACGGAGGAGAGTGGTGCGATGAACATCCCGGCTTCGGCAGATACGGCGGCGTTCGACGCCGACCTCTTCGTGCGGGCGGTGGGGCGGTTCGCGGCGGGCGTGACGGTGGTGACGACGAAGAGCGCGCTCGGACTGCGGGGGATCACGGCGAGCAGTTTCTCCTTCGTCTCGCTCGCGCCGCCGCTCGTCCTCGTCTGCATCCTTGAAGGCTCATCTTTCGTGCCGACGATCGAGGAGAGCGGCGCGTTCGCCGTCAACGTATTGCCGGAGGACGATGAGTTCCTCTCGGACCGCTTCGCGAATCGCGCGCCACTCGTCACGGCGACGTTTGGCGGCGTGCCGTACCGGACGGCTGTGACCGGCGCGCCGCTCCTGCGCGCCGCCATCGGCTGGTTCGACTGCCGCCTCCTGGCCGCCTATCCGGGCGGCGATCACCGCATCTTCGTCGGCGACGTGCTCGCCTGCGGCGAGAGCGACGGCGAGCCGCTCCTCTATTACCGCAGCCGCTATGCCCGCCTGACGATGTGAGGGGGCAGTAGTCAGTAGTCAGTAGCCAGTAGCCAGAATGGGAGGAGTCCCGCTGGCTACTAGATAACCTGCACAGTAAGTCGAGGTCTGGTAGAGTGGAGCGCATGATACTGCAATATACGAAACTCACCACCCATCCCGCCGTCTTCCGCTCGTTGACCGGACTGACCGTCGCGCAGTTCGACGCCCTGCTCGCCGATGCCTTGCCCCGCTACCAGGAAGCGGAACGCCTCCGGCACAGCCGCCCGGACCGGCGGCGCGCCATCGGTGGCGGCAGTCAGTTCACTCTCGCCTTACGCGATCACCTCCTGTTGACCGTCATCTGGTTGCGCGTCTACCCGACCTACCCGCTGCTCGGCTATCTCTTCGGCGTCAGCGAGTACGTCGCGCAGCGGGCGC
>JBPCMC010000003.1:0-13414 GCA_051002645.1 Thermomicrobiales bacterium | reverse complement strand
ATGTGCAGCCCCTCCGCCGAGGGATACGGGAACTCCATCAAGTTATAGAATTTGGGGCGACCGCTTGTCAGCGTGAGGTCCGTCCGGTACAAGCCCGTCTCTTCCCACCGCGCGCGCCATCGCTCCTCGATCGCGCGCGGGTTGTAGCGCTCTCGGGCCTCCGCCTGTGTTTGCGTCGCCTGTTCGTCTGTCATTGGTGTACCTTCATGTCTTTTCTCGCGATGTCGCCGACTTGCGCGCGACCATCACCGCTATCTGTCACGCGCCGATCACCGGAAAATGACCTACGACACTGCTCGTCACCAACAAAGAAACCCTCCGTCCTTATAGGGGACGAAGGGCGAAAATGCCATCCGTGGTACCACCCCGATTGGTAAAACGCTCTCGAGATGCGCGGTGGTGGAGCTGAGGGGACTCGAACCCCTGACCCCCACACTGCCAGTGTGGTGCTCTCCCAGCTGAGCTACAGCCCCGCGTGCATTGACTCCGTGCGTTACCCGCTCGACGGCTCTGGTATCGGCGGCCAATCCGGCAGCGACTACGATATCACCGCTGCAATCCGCACGGGCGAGTTCGGCCACATCTGCGCCACTTCCACCATCCGGCGCTCGCTTATGGGCAGCCTACTACTCCCGTGGTGCAACCGAGGTTGCAAGGTGCCATGCTAACAGGTAACGGGAATCACGTCAATGACGGAATCGAATCTCGAATCTCCCAATTCCTCGGCGCTACCGGACTGCCTGGATGACATACGTTCGCGCATTGTACGGATTCGGTAAGAGGTGACGGTTATGCTGGCAGTGTCACGCGGCGTGCCGATAGGGGACGCCGTAGTATGGCGCGCCATGACGTGCCAGCGAAAGCGGAAAGGAATCACATGACCCATCGCATCTCCATGCGGGCACGCGGGAATCAACTCTTCCTCTACAGCGGGCAGTCGCTCCTCATCACGAATCTGGACGGCAATGTGGCGGGCGCCGACATCGAGGGGTTCTACATCGAGAACACCCGGCTGCTTTGCCGCGATTACCTGACCGCGAACGGCCAGCCGCTTCGCACCTTCGCGTCGAGCCCGGTGCGCGGTCACGGGATGTTGACCTACGCCGAAGCGCCGACGAGCCTCGGTATTCCGGCGAAGTCCGTCTATCTGGAGATCGCGCGTCTCCTCGATGCGGGGATGCGGACGACGGTGCGCCTCACGAGCTACGGTGTGCGCGATGCCGCGCGCTTCGACCTCGCCTGGCATCTCGCCGCCGATTTCGCGGACCTGGAGCAGTTTGACAGCGGCCTGAGCGGGTCCGCGCAGTTCGCGGGGCAGGACGGAGAGGGCGGCGGTATCCAGCCGCTGACTGCGGGTGTGCATACCGAGTGGGATGAGGCGCGGCGCGAACTGGTGATGCGTTACGATCAACCGGGCCTTGACCGGGCCGTCGCGGTGCGTGTCGATGCGACCCCCGTGCCCGTCCGGTTCGCTGGGGATGCGCTCGTCTTCCCGCTCGACCTCGCGCCGCGTGCGACCGTGACGATCACCGTCGTCGTCGAACCGCTCTTCGATGGCGTCCGCCGGGCGCTGCCGCCCGTGGACTTCGCGCAGCCGACCACGCCGCTCGGCGTGGTCCGGGCAGCATTGACCGCAGCCGCCCCCGTGCTGACGACCTCGAACCCGACCGTCGCGCACGCCTGGCGGTCGGCGGTCGGGGATCTCGCGTCGCTGCCGTTGGGGCTGGAGATCGGCCCGGCCGCGCCATCGGCAGGGGTGCCGCTCTATCAGCAGTTCTTCGGGCGCGACACGCTGACCATCGGCTGGCAGGCGGCGATGGCGATGCCGGAGATGCTTAAGGATGCGCTGCGTGCGAACGCCGCCTTGCAGGGGACGGTGGTCGATGACTGGCGCGACGAGCAGCCGGGGAAGATCATCCACCAGGCGCGCACGGGGCCGCTCTCGCTCCTCAACCGCGACCCGTTCCTGCGCTACTACGGTGACTACTCCGCCCCGCAGGACTTCCTCATCATGCTCGGTCAGTATTTCGCCTGGACGAACGACCGCGAAACGTTGCGGGCGCTCCTCCCCGCCGCCCGCAACGTGCTGGCGTGGCTGGATCGGGACGGCGATCTCGACGGCGACGGGTTCCTCGAATACGTGACGCGCTCCGCGAAGGGCGTCAAGAATCAGGGGTGGAAGGACTCGGACGAGGCGATCATCGACGAGCACGGTGTGATCGTCCAAAACCCGATCGCGACGAGCGAGATGCAGGGCTACTGGTTCGCGGCGCTCCAGCAGGCGGCGTCCGTCTTCTACTTCATGGGCGAGCGGCGCGACGCACGTAGGCTGCTCAGGCAGGCGCGCGATCTCCGCAAACGGTTCAACGCGGCGTTCTGGATGGAGGAGGAAGGCTTCTACGCGATGGCGCTCGGGCCGGACAAGCGGCAGGTGCGCTCGATCTCCTCCAACACCGGCCACCTGCTCACGTCAGGCATCGTCCCGAAGAAGAGAGCACAGCGGGTGGTGGCGCGGCTGATGGCGCCCGATATGTTCAGCGGCTGGGGCATCCGCACGCTCTCCAGCGATCATCCGGCGTACAACCCGTTCAGTTACCACCTTGGCAGCGTCTGGCCGATTGAGAGCGCCACCTTCGCGCAGGGCTTCGGGCGCTACGGCTGCTGGGACGAGATGCACCGCTTCGTTGAGGGTGTTTTCGCATCCACGGAACTGTTCAGCGAGAACCGCCTGCCTGAAGCGATCGGCGGGCTGTCGCGCGACGCGGAGCACCCGCACCCCGGCATCTACCCCGAGGCGTGCGAACCGCAGGGCTGGTCGGCGAGCATGACCATCATGCTGGTGCAGTCGCTCCTCGGCGTCTTCCCGCTCGCGCCGCTCGGCGTGGTGCTCGTCGATCCGCATCTGCCGCCCTGGCTGCCGGACATGCGGCTCGACGGCGTACGGGTCGGGAGCAGTCGCCTCGACCTTGCATTCTGGCGCACCAAGCAGGGCGCGACCGACTACCGCGTGACGCGGCGCTCCGGTCATGTCCGCGTGCTGCGCCAGTCACTGCCGCCCGGTGAGGAGATTGTCTCCTTCTCTCGCCTTCGGATGCTCATCGGCTCGCTGCCACGCTCGTAAGAGCTGGCTGCAAAATCTGCTGGGAATGAACCGCCAATACTGCCCATGCTGCCCAGAGGTCTCCCGCGCCCGCAAGGACGCCAAGTGGACAGTATTGGCGGTTTTGTAAAGTCCGCCGCCACTATTGCCTCAACTCGTCAGGTGCCGGATAGCGGCACGCGCTTCCGGTATGACCAATGGTACCGTCGCGAACGTCGAAGCGGCGGAGAGCAGGCACCAGAAGCAGAATGCGTTGTGCTTCGTCGCCTGATCGACGCTGAGCCGCCCGGCTTGATAGGTGTCGAAGGCGACCTTCGCCGCGAGCGCGATTGGCGCCCAGGGCATCGTCCGTGCCCGATCCTGCCCGCCCATCGCGGCGAGGCCCATCGTCACGGCGTAGCTACCGAGGCCGAGGATGCCATCCGGCGTCGCGAAGCGCGAGTACGCCTCCGCCGAGGCATCGACGGCGTCCGCGTCGAGACGCGGCAGCGGCGGCTCCGGCAGATGCTTGATGATTCCCATCTGGTAGAGCGCAATCAGCCCCATCGAGCCGGCCGCGACGAGCGAGAGGCCCACCACGCCGCGCCGCCGCGCGAGGGCGTCCCCGGAGCCGTTGCGGAGTTCGTCGCTCAGTGCTTCCGGTGCAATCTTCATCGTTTCCTCCGTCGCAGCGCGGCGATGCCCGCCACACCGGCGATACTCGCCGCGCCCGCGACGAGCCAATCCTGATGTTCGGTCGCCCACAGTTCGGCGCTCGCGTCGCGCGCTCGATCATCGAACGTCCCGTGCGCGCCGCGATCGTCACCGTCGCTATCCACCGGCGCCCAGAGATTGTTCGGGCGGCCGGTATCGGCGGGTTCGTCGGTCTGCTGGCCCTGGTACCCGGTGCGGGCGAGATAGCGGTCCAAGAGGCCGGGGACGAATTTGGTGCCCCAGATCGCCTGCTGTGTGGACCAGCCGACATGCACCTCGCGCCGACGGTGGTGCGCCGCCCAGTAGATCGCCTCGGCGGCGACCTCCGGCTGATAGATCGGCGGCACGGGCTGCGCCTTGTGCGGCAGGCGGCTCTTCACCCAGCCGAACTGCGGCGTATTGAGGGCGGGCATCTGCACCATCGTCACATGCACGTTGCTCTTGTCGTGCAGCAATTCGCAGCGGAGGGAATCGGTGAAGCCGCGAATGGCCGCCTTGCTCGCGCAATACGCCGCCTGCAAGGGGATGCTGCGGTAGGCGAGCGCGGAGCCGACCTGCACGATCGTCCCCCGGTCGCGCGGCAGCATGCGTTTCAGCGCGGCCAGCGTGCCGTAGACGAAGCCGAGATACGTCACCTCGGTGACGCGCGCGAACTCCGCCGCCGTCATCTCCTTGATTGGCGAGAAGACCGAGGCCATCGCGTCGTTCACCCAGACATCGATCGGGCCGAACGCCTGCTCGACCGCCGCCGCTGCCTCCTCGACCCGCGCCGCGTCCGCGACATCGGTGGGAATGATAAGGGCCTTGCCGCCCGCCGCTTCCACATCGCGCCGCGCGCCCTCCAGGCCGCCCTCGCCGCGCGCGAGCAGGCCGATCCGCGCGCCGCGTTTGGCGAACGCCTGGGCCGCCGCGCGCCCCACGCCGGCCGATGCGCCAGTGATGACGACGACCTCCGGTCGCGCTGGTGCACTCATCGTGACACTCCTTCATTATGACGACGAGGGCATGGCAGCGCGCCCGCGCAGTTCGATCTTCTCTCCACGTATCCGCGCGTCATAGGCCGGTTCCGGGAAGGTTGCCGGGCCGTGGACGACGCTGCCGTCGCGCAGATCGAAGACGGAGTCGTGCCACGGACATTGCACGCATCCGCCCTCGACCGTCCCTTCATCGAGCGGGCCGCCCGCGTGGCTGCATACCGCGCCGATGGCGTACACATCGTTGCCGTCGCGGTAGAGGAGGACGGGTGCGCCTTCGACCTCGACCCGCTTCGCTGCCCGCTCCGGCAGGCTGGTCGCGTCGAGAATGGCCCGCCATTGCGTTGGTTGATCGCTCGCTTCGGAGTGGTCCACGCCGACGCGCTTGTGGTAGACCATCTCGCCGCCCATCCACGCCGACGCGTTGAGGAGGCCGAAGGCGACCGTGGAGAGGAGCACACCGCGATTCCGGTTACCAGATGCGCGGTCCCGGATCGACACGAGGTTGAGTACGAGCCCCGCGCTGTTCAGCAGGCCGTGGGCAGTCGCGAGCGCCGTTGCCGATTCGTCGATAGCGGAGTAGTCCGCGACACCGGCGATGGCGGTCGGGACGGCGGCGACCGCGCCGATGATCGTCAACGTATCGCCCATCCGCGCCGCTTCCGCCGACCCGCGCTGCGCCGCGACGAGATCGCACATCACCGCGAGCGTCCACGCACCGATGGGAATGTCCGTGAGGACCGGATGGAGCGGGTGCCCGAGCCAGACGCCGTGCAGAATGTCCGCCGCCTTGCGGACGCGCTCCCCGCCGCCGAGCACGGCGCCGTGAATCGCCCGCGCGATCATGCCACCATTCTCACCGAGGCCGGGGATGCGCTCAATCGCCTGTTCGATGCGCGCGGGGTACATCGCGTAGTGCTCCTTTCACAGATGATTTGGTAGCGGCGGGGATGCCTACCGCAGCGACGTTCGGCAGGCTGAAGCCCGCCGCCACCAGATAGGCGCTCCTAATCGACAGCCTTTTCCGCCGCCTCGCCGTGCTCGATGATGTCGCCCTCTTTGAAGAGAATCAGCTGCATCTCGGTGCGCCACTTCGGTTTCTGCCGCAAGAGAAATTCGAGGTCCATGCCGAAGTGCTTGAATTCCTCCTGCTGCGCGTTCGCCATGATCGCTTTTGCCTCGGCGTTCTTCTCGACCGACATGCGCTGCTCATACCAGTCGATCGCCTCGGCTTCTTCGATCAGCGAGAGGATCATCCGGGCGAACGTGCGCGTCTCCTCCGTCAACTCATTGGGCGGCTCGTGGTACTGGTCAAAAGGCATCGAGATTCCTCCATCGTGGTTGTCCAATAGCACCGAGAAAAGGTGATCGCACGAAGCGCGCCGTGACAGTCGCGGCAGCAGCATGGATCGCTTGGGACAGGGGCATACTCTTCCCGGTGATTGCAGGCTACCAGCCTACAAGAGAGCAGGCTGGTAGCCTGCCTCACCTTATTTCTCGTCTTGTTGCATCAGTTATGCATGGATGCCAGTGAAGCGTCTTGGCATCCGGCGCGTGTCGATGTACCGTGGTGGCACATCAATCACCAGATAGGGGAGGTACGAGCATGATTGCGGCAGATTTGGCGGAGCGGGAGCGCGTGGGGAAGCCGATCCGCGTCGGGATTGTCGGCGCGGGCAAGTTCGGCTCTGCCGTGGCGCATCAGGTGTCGCGGATGCCGGGCGTACGCCTCGTTGCGCTCGCGGACTTGTACACGGACAAGGCACGGGCCGTTTTCGTCCGCAATGGGACGCTGGCGGAGGATGTTGTCCATGCCGGGGGGAGCGCGGACATTACCCGCGCGATCGAGCAGGGCAAGGTCGCCGTCACCGATGACCCGCTCGCGCTCTGCAACGCGCCGCTCGATGTCGTCGTGGAGGCGACCGGCGTGCCGGAGAACGGCGCGCGGATCGGCGCGGAGGCGATCGCGCAGTGCAAGCACATCGTCATGGTCAATATGGAGACCGATGTCGCGGTCGGGCCGCTGCTCCATCGCCGGGCGCGGGCGGCGGGCGTCGTCTACACCGTCGCTGACGGCGACCAGCCGGGCTGCATCATGCGGCTGGTGGATTGGGCGCAGGCGCTCGGCCTGGAGGTGGTCGTCGCGGGGCGGGGCACGCGTCGCTTCGGCTTCGACCGTGAGGGCGATCCGTCGGAAGCCTTCGCGCGCTACGGGTTCGACCCGAAACTGATCCAGGAGCAGCAACTGAACGCGCAGATGTACAACTCGTTCCGCGACGGCTCGAAGTCGCAGATCGAGATGTGCAGCGTCGCGAACATAACGGGCCTCGTGCCCGATGTGCGCGGCATGCACGAGCCGAGCGCGACGATGAGCGATCTCGCGTCGGTCTTCAGTCTCCAGGCCGAAGGCGGCGTACTCAACGAGTTCGGCGTCGTGGAATTGGCGAATGCGGTCGCACCGGATGGCGAGACGGTGCTCCCCAATAACCTCGACATCGGCGTCTTCATCATCGTGCGCACCGACCACGCGCGCATCGCCGCCGACCTCGGCTTCTACGGCCTGAAGATGGGGCCGGACGGCACGACCGCCGCGCACTACCGCCCCTACCACCTCTGCGGCATCGAAGCGCCGATGTCTATCGCGGAGGCGGGTTTGTACGGCAAGCCGACGGGCGCACCGATCGGCGCGCCCGTCGCGGACGTGATCGCCGTCGCCAAGCACGACCTGCGCGCCGGGGAGGTGCTGGACGGCAGCGGCGGCACGGCAGTCTACGGCCTGATCGAGCGCGCCGACATCGTCCGCGCGGAGAATCTCTTGCCACTGACGATGACCGATGGCCTCCGCCTCACGCGCGCCGTTGCCGCCGATCAACCGATCACCTACGACATGATCGAGCGCCCCACCGATTCGTTCCTCTGGTCCCTGCGCTCCGAGCAGGACGCAGTGTTCGCGGGGGCGGTATGAGCGTGATGTAGCACGAGCCTGCATGGTTTCGTGTGTACTCTTTGAGAACGAATATACATTTTACACTGCGAGTTGCGGAATTTTATGCAAGCCGTTACTATTGCGTGACGTTCTTCGGCAGAGGCTATTGCTCATGGGTAGTAACGTGGTTCGTCTCAAGCGAGAATCTAAGGAACTTAAAAAACGTGCGGTTAGCGGAGTAATCCTCGCGATCGAGTTTTTCAACCGACCATCGGAACACGGTCGCGCAGACGCTGTGCTGATGTTCCTACACTACGCCTTTGAGATGCTGCTGAAGGCTGCCATCATGCAGGAGCGAGGGACAATCCATGACAAGGATAGCGCAAATTCGTACCCATTTCGAAAGTGCCTAGGCATTTCGAAGAGCGACATCCTCATTATCTCTGACACGGAAAGTAGATTCTTAGGTGCTCTAAGCGATCTCCGAGATTGCTCAATGCACCATTATCAAATTCTGAGTGAAGACCTCTTGTACCAGCAGGTGCAGAGGGGTGTCTTGCTCTTCGATGAGCTGCTGCATAGAATATTTAGCGAACGACTGGCAGATTCTCTCCCGAGTCGAGTTCTGCCTGTGTCAATTAGGCCACCGATGAACGTTCGAGTCTTGATGGACAAGGAATATTCGAGCATACGCGATATGCTTAAGCCTGGTATGCGACGACGTGCAGAAGCAGCCGCCCGGGTACGACCACTCCTGATTTTGGAAGCGAATCTCTTGCGTGAGGGTGGACAGCCAGCCACTCGCGAAGTCTCCGAAGCTATTTCTACAATAGTTGCTCAGGATGATTGGTCGAGCGCCTTTCCAGGGATGGGTTCGTTAACTATTGCCCCGAGTGGATCTGGAACACCGTACTCAATCCGCATGACAAAGAATGAAGGATTGGGAGTCCATAAATTCACCGACGAGGAAGCGCTCGAAGGGATCTTCGGATACCGCGAGATGGACTACCGCAGCAAGTGGCCGTTCAACGAAACAGAATTAATTAGGCGGACCGGAATTGGGCAGCATGACCTCCGAGCAATGATCTACTTTATGAACGTGAAGGACGACGATGAACTTTACAAGGAGTTTAAGATCGACAGTTACCTGTTCAAGCACTATTCCTCCAAGGCGGTCGACTTACTCAAGCAGGCCAGATGTACCATAGATTTAGACGAGGCTCGACAGCGTTACCGTTCTCGTCCAGGACGGTCACGTCAACCGATAATTTCCGAAGCCACGACATAAACAGCGCGCTACTCTGCTTCCCCGATATCCCTTCCACGAAGAGGCAATTTCACGGGTAGGCCGGTGCGGGATGAGTGGTAGATGGCGAGGATGATTTCGAGCGACTTGCGCGCCTCCGCGCCGGTGACGGCGGGCGGGCGGTCGTCGCGCACGGCGGCGAGGAAATCCTGAATTTGCAGGGCGTGGAAGTGCGGGAAGCCGGCGCGCCGCTCCTCGACGCCTTCCCAGACGGGCGTGAACTGCTCCTCGCCGGGGATCGTCCAGATGTCGTTGATGCCCTCCTTGCCCTCAGGGAACTCCCAGAGGCTGGCCGTCGCGCCGTTGTCGCCATGCACGGCGACACGGAAGCCGAGGTTCGGCTTGACACTCGTTGACCCCTCGATGATGCCGAGCGCGCCGCTGGCGAACTTCACCGTCGCGACGACCGTATCCTCCACATCGATGTAGTCGCCATGCACGAGCGTCGCGTAGCGTCCGAAGATTTCGACAGCGGGGCCCATGTACCATTGGAACTTGTCGATGGTGTGGACGGCTTGATTCATCAGCACGCCACCGCCCTCGGTCGCCCACTTGCCGCGCCACTCCCCCTGCGCGAAGTAGGCGCGGTCACGCGAGAGGTGGGCGATGCACTCGCCGAGCGTCAGGTTGCCCAACTTGCCATCGTCGATGGCTTTGCGCATCCGCTGGGCGGCGGGCCAGAAGCGGCGCTGGAAGATGACGCCGAACTTGATGCCCGCCCGCTCCGCCGCCGCGATCATCCGGTCGGCGTCGGTCAGGCGCGTCGTGATCGGCTTCTCGCAGAGGACATTGACGCCCGCCTCCGCCGCCGCGACGACCAGCGGCGTGTGGCTCGGGTGCGGCGTGCAGACAACGACCGCCTGCACCTCGCCGCTGCCGAGCAGCGCGTCGGCGTCCGGGAAGATGCGCGGGATGTGGTAATCCTCCGCCATCGCCCGCGCCCGGTCGATGTCGATGTCCGTGCAGGCGACGAAATCCGCCTCGGGCAGTGTCGCGAGCGCCGCCGCGTGTGTCTTCGCAATATTGCCGCATCCGATCAGCCCTACCCGTACCCGCTCCACCATTGTCGCTGCTCCCTTCGCTAACGTACTGGGAATGAACCGCCAAGGCGCCAAGGACGCCAAGTGAGAAGGAGAGAGAGAATGCATTTCTCCGCGTTTTCTTGGCGTCCTTGGCGTCTTGGCGGTTCATGCATCTGTTGCCGCCCCAGGAGAGAGCGGGAAGATGCCGCGCAAGTAGTTCGCCGACCATGCGACGCCATCGAGACCGAGGAAGAGCGGGTCTTCGTTCTCGATGCTGATGACGCCGTCGTAGCCAGTATCTTTGAGCGCGGAGAGGACGGCCCGCCAATCGAGTGCGCCGAGGCCGGGCAGACGGTAGCGCCACCAGCCGCTGCCGAGAATACCTTGCCGCGCCAGCACCGCCGGCAGGATTTCCGTGTCCTTCCCGTCGAAGTGGTAGATGCGCGACCCGTATGCGCGAATGACATCGGGGATGTTCGGGATGTGCAGCCAGACGAGGTGCGACGGGTCGAAACTGAGGCCGAGGGCGGGGGAAGGAACGGCATCGAAGAGCATCCCCCACAGTTCCGGGTTGTGCGCGAGGTTGCCCTCGCCGCCACCGCGCGCGGCCGTCTCGAAGGCGATGCGCACGCCGCGTTCCTCCGCGTAGGCGGCGAGCGGGGTGAAGACCGCGCGGAACTGCCGGATACTCTCGGCCAACTTGTTGGAGGGGTGATCGGGGCGCTGACCCGGCAGGCCATAGATATGCATTCCGCACATCGAGCCGCCGTAGGTGACAATCGTTGAGACTGCCAATGCCGCGCACGCGTCAATCGCGAGCCGGAAGGCGGCGATCCGTTCCTCCCGCAGCGCCAGATCGGGCGTGAGGAGATTGAGCATCGGCGCGAGCGAGGCGATGGTAACGCCATGCGTCGCGAGCAATTCCCGGACTTCGCTCGGGCCATCGCGCACGATCGCGGCGAGGTCGAGGTGGCCGGGGTAGTCCGCCCCGCCGATGCGCGCGAAAGTCGGCCCGATATTGACCTCAATTGCGTCCAGCCCGAGGCTCTTTGCCCGCTCCAGGAGCGTCGCAAATGGCATCGGCTCGATACCGACCAGCGACGCGAAGGCGATCTGCATTGCCACTCCTCTCATCTCCACCAACCACCACCATGTCGGGATGTTATACTCCACGCGCGGGCGAGAAGGAAACAGGCGATGCGGCTGAACGACCTCGGATGATACCCCAGCAGGATCGACGGAAGACCACCGGATTCCGCCCGCGCGCAGCGGGGATCATCACGTTCCTCAGCATCGCGAATCCCGCGTGGTTTCTCGTCGCGAACGGCGTGCTCCACCTGCTTCGGCGGGACCTGAACCCCGCGACGCACTACATCAGCGAGTACGCCGTTGGCCGCTATGGATGGTTGATGGCGAGCGCGCTTGTCATCCTCGGCATCGGCACACTCTCGCTCGCCTTTTGTTTGGCGCGGACGACGGATACCGGCTTAGTCGCACGCGCCGGTATCATATTCCTTGGCATATCAGGGGTCAGCACCATTCTGACGGGCCTTTTTCGCACGGACATCGCCGGGCACGGCCCGACGCTGGCGGGCCGTATTCACGGTCGCGCGGCGTTGGTCGCGATCCTCCTGTAGGCGATCAGCGTCCTGCCCTTCACTGCACTCTTTATCCAGACGGGCGGTGGCGTTCCTTCTGCATCGTCTCCGGCGCGTTCGCGGTCGTGACCATTTTTGCGGGCGCGCTCATCCCGGTGCTCGCGCGCGGCACGGGCGAGCGGCTACTGGTCTACACGCTGGTCGGATGGCTCCTCTGTGCGGCGATTGCGGCACGCCGGATCGCGCGCTTCATCTCGTCCAGCCGGTAGGGAGGGTGTAGTGCCACCCTTCCCGCCAGCCAAACGGAGCATCCACCAAATCCTCCAGGGCGACGCCGTTGAGGAGGAAGTCCAGCGCCCATTTATTCGCGGAGTGCGCGATGACGACGACCTTGCTGCCGTCCCATGTGACGGCGAGTTCGCGCAAGAAGTCGCGCATGGTGTCGACAACCTGCCGGTAACTCTGTCCGCCCGGATAGGGGACGTCGATGTGCTCGGATCGCCCGGCCACGAGCTGGGCGACGGGCATCCCATTGAGGTCGCCGTAGTTGCATTCGCGGAGCCGTGCGTCCTGATAGACCGGAATCGCGCTATCGCCGAAGGCAATCTCCGCAGTCTCCACCGCCCGCCCGAGGTCCGACACGAAGACGGCGG
The DNA here is from genome assembly GCA_051002645.1 of Thermomicrobiales bacterium. Lineage (GTDB taxonomy): Bacteria > Chloroflexota > Chloroflexia > Thermomicrobiales > JALYUS01 > JALYUS01. The sequence goes on along the minus strand of JBPCMC010000003.1, from coordinate 1,142 downwards.
CAATGGCATCGTCGCGGTGCCGCACGCCGAGTTCGTGCGCGAGGGCGCGGCCCTGCTCCGAGAGTCGGCCCGGCAGCCAGCCCGTCGCGACGCCGGTCTCGTTATCCACGGTCAGGGAATGTGTCTCGTAGATGATCTCTACCGCCATGATACACCTCGGCTCGCTAACTCGGGACACGCACGATAGCGGCTGACGCTCAGATTAGTCCCCACCCCTAGAAGCTTATTCGGAAACCTACGATAGAATGAAAGGAAAACGTAGCAGAGGAGCAGGTCATGAAACGAACGAGGCCATGGGAACTGAGCGATGAGCTCTGGGAGCGAGTACGTCCGTTGATTCCGGAACGCCCAGCACGCCCGAAAGGAGGACGGCCCGCTCAGAGTGATCGGCAGATGTTGTCGGCGATTCTGTACGTGTTGCGCACCGGTATCCAATGGAATGCTCTGCCACGGGAACTGGGAGCGAGCACGACCGTCTATGATCGCTTTCGGCTCTGGGAAGAGCAAGGGGTGTTTGAGCGCATCTGGCAAGCAGGGTTGCAGGAATATGATGAGTTGGAAGGAATTGCCTGGGAATGGCAAAGCATGGATGGGGTACTGACCAAAGCCCCTTTCGGTGGAGTCGCGACCGGCGCCAATCCCACCGATCGCGGCAAACGGGGAACGAAACGCAGCCAGTTAAGTGATGGACGAGGCTTGCCTCTGGCATGTGTTCCCTCCATAGCAGTGCAACCATGCACTAGACGAACAGCGACCTTGGCATTCGACGGTACAGGGCGGAGCCATTCATCCGCCACCTGGTCGCGTTTCAATTGGGTGCGACCTGCCAGAAAAACTCTGGCTCCTTCGCGGGCATATCCGCGTCTGATGACGCAGGCCTTGGATACCAACAACACAGATATTTCCCCCTTTCTTTTGCTGAAATCGAGACGTGTTGTCAGCAACATCTGCATCTTACGCCAGGGTGGGTCCTCACTTCTTGAAAAAAACGGCAAACTATCCTGTCTGGAAGGTAGGTAGTGGGTCAGTTTGAAATGGGCGGGGCGAATATTTTGACCTGTCAGGCACAATGAGGCACCCTTGCGAGCGAAGTCGGGTTGATTGGGCGTGAAGTGGGAGCATTCGGGGATGACGAGATTCGG
>JBPCMC010000002.1:0-11519 GCA_051002645.1 Thermomicrobiales bacterium | reverse complement strand
GGCTTCAGCCTGCGATCTCTCGCGCAGGCTAAAGCCTACGCCACCAGATGAGCGCGCAAAGAGGAGATTGATGAGGCGTTCTGTCTCCCGTTGCGCTTCGGGGAGGGAGGCCATCGCCCGCGCGGTGCGGCCGAGCAGCAGGAAATCGTGCTCTATGACGAGCTGGTTCACCTCGTCCAATTCGTCCGGCCAGCAGCGCGCCCAGTGCAGCGCGCTATCGAAGTCGCAGAGATGGACGTGCTCCCACTCCGGGTGCGCGGCCATCACGCCAAGCGCGTAGGGGCGGGCGTTGAGGGGGATCTCCGTGCCGCTGATGACCGTCACGCCGGAGGCGCGCAGACGCTCCACGGTGGCGGGGAGCGTCTGCATACCACAGAGTGCGAAAATCTTGGAGTAGTGCCGGTGCAGCAGCGGTAGGTCCGCAGGGAGGAGCGCGCCGATGCGTCCCTCCGGGTCATGGACCGCGCCGAGTAGGACGACATCGCTCATCGACTGTGTTTGAGCATCCGAGCGCGCTCGTTAGCGTCGAGGTACCGTTTGCGCAGGCGCAGGTTCTGCGGCGTCACTTCGAGCAGTTCGTCGTCGTTGAGGAAGTCCAGCGATTTGTCGAGACTCATCTCGATCGGCGGCGTCAGGCGGATGGCGATGTCGCCGGTGGAGGAGCGCATATTGGAGAGCTTCTTCTCCTTCGCCACGTTGATGCCGAGATCGCCCTCGCGCGGCTGCTGGCCGATAATCATGCCCGCGTAGACCGGCGTTTGCGCGTCGATGAAGGTGACGCCGCGCTCCTGCGCATTCTGCAAGCCGAAGGTCGTCGAAACGCCCGGTTCGGAGGCAACCAGCGCGCCGCCCCGGTTGCTCGTAATCTCGCCCGCCCACGGCTCGTAGCCGAGCAGGACCGAACCCATCGTTGCCGTGCCGCGCGTCGCGGTCAGCAGCGCGTTGCGGAAGCCGATCAGTCCGCGCGTCGGCACGGTGAATTCCATCCGCACGCGGCCGTTCTCGTCCTGCCGCAGATCGAGCAGGATGGCGCGGCGCGGGCCGAGCAGTTCGTTGACGGGGCCGGTGTACTCGGTGGTCGCGTCGATCAGCAGTCGCTCCATCGGTTCGAGCGTGCCACTCTCCGTCTTGCGCAGGATGACCTCGGGCCGCGACACCTGAAACTCATATCCCTCGCGTCGCATCGTCTCGATCAGGACGGCGAGATGCAACTCCCCGCGCCCGGAGACCTGGAAAACATCGGCTTGCTCGGTCGATTCGACGCGCAGCGAGACGTTCGTCTCCAACTCGCGCAGCAGGCGGTCGCGGATCTGGCGGGAGGTGACGAACTTGCCCTCGCGCCCGGCGAAGGGCGAGGTGTTGACTCCGAAGGTGAGGCGCAGCGTCGGTTCCTCGACGGCGATCGCCGGCAGCGCGTCCGGGTGCTCGGGGTCGGAGAGCGTGTCGGAGATCGTCACCTGCGCGATGCCGGTCAGGGCGACGATATCGCCCGCCTCGACGCGCGGAACGTCGACGCGATGGAGGCCGTCATAGGCGGAGGTATAGGTGATCCGCCCCGGCGTGGCCGTGCCATCGAGCGAGACGCGCGCGACATTCTGCCCCGGCGTGATGCTCCCGCGACTGACGCGCCCGACGGCGATGCGGCCCCGATGCGTGTCGTAATCGAGCGAGGCGACGAGCATCTGGAAGGGGCCTTCCGGGTCGCCGACCGGCGGCGGGATGTATTCAATGATTGCCTCAAATAAGGGGCGCAAATCCTCCGCGAGCGTGTCCGGGCCGGTGCCGGCGCGACCGTCCCGCGCGATAGTGTAGAGGACGGGGAAGTCGAGCTGATCCGCCTCCGTCGCGAGGGCGAGGAAGAGATCGCTGGTCATCTCCAACACTTCATCGATGCGGGCGTTCGGGCGATCAACTTTGTTGATGACGACAATCGGGCGGAGGCCGAGCGTCAGCGCGTGCGTAAGCACGGTGCGCGTCTGCGGCATCGGCCCCTCGACGGCATCGACGAGCAGCAGGCAACCGTCCGCCATATTAAGGACGCGCTCGACTTCGCCACCGAAGTCCGCGTGGCCGGGCGTATCGATGATGTTGATCTTGATGCCCTCATACATCACCGCCGTATTCTTGGCGAGAATGGTGATGCCGCGCTCCCGTTCCAGCGGGTTGGAATCCATAATCAGCGTGCCCGCCGCGTCCGGGTCCCGGAAGACGTGCGATTGCTTGAGCATTCCGTCCACCAGCGTCGTCTTGCCGTGGTCAACGTGGGCGATGATGGCGACATTGCGAATATCGTGCCGGACCGGATGGCGCAGTGCGGTCGGGCGTTCCGCAGTCATTTGCTGCAAATGAATAAGCCTTTCACTCTCAATACATCCCGCGAGCGTGCGCGCCCGCCGACCGATAAGTATCGCACATGTGCGCCGTTCCTGCCAGTGGGATTGAGCCCGTTGCAAAGCCTGCCAAGAATAAATCGCCAAGACGCCAAGGACGCCAAGAGGGAGATTTACCACAGAGCACACAAAGAGCACAGAGGGGGAAATATACTAAGGACTTCTCTGTATCCTCTGTGCTATGTGTTTCCTTGGCGCTCTTGGCGCTCTTGGCGGTTCGTCCTTGTATAGTTCTTCAGCGTCCGAGGTGCTGCACGAGGGTCGCCATTTGCGGCGCGTCCTGCCCCGTTATGGGATCGGGGTCGATCGAGAGCGGGTAGCCGTCGAGGAACGGACCGCCGGCCCAGTACGTGCCGTCGAGCCCGGCGGCGTCGATAGCGGCGAGGAAGTTGTCGAGCACGACCAGCCAGCGTGCGTCGGTATTTGGTACCCCGTACTCGCCGAAATAGCCCCGCAAGCCGTGCCGCTGGAGCCAGTCTACGAAAGGGGTCGCACGGTGCACACCGAGCGCGGGATACGCGCCGTCGGCGTCATACCTGCCGCTGTACGTGCCGGAGCCATCCGCGTCGAAATACTCGTGCGCCGAGTAGATGAGATTGTTGTCGGGATCGGCGATGTTCAGGGTCTCGTTATAGGTCGTCCAGGTGGAGGCGGCGGCGTAGTTGTCGCCTTCCACGATGATCGTGTGGGCGTGGTCCACGGTGCGAATCGCGGTCGTCGCCGCCTGCGCGGTCGCGGGCCAGCGGCCCCCGGTGTCGTGCGGCTCATTGGTGAGATCGTAGCCCGCGATGGCCGTCTCGCTCGCGTAGTGCGCCGCCATCTTCTGCCAGAAATCCACGAAGGCGGCGATCGGCACCGCCGCCGTGCTGCCGACGACGACATTCTGGCTGTCAGGGTACGGAGGCGGCGTCCGCTCGATGCGATAGCGGTCGAAATTATGCTGATCGAGGACGACGCGCACCGTGCGGGCATGGGCGGCGGCGATGAAGGTATCCAGATAGCCCAGTTGCGTGGCATCCAGGGGGCCATTGAGCGTGGGCTGCATCCGCTCCCAGGAGAAGGGGAGTCGGAAGAGCGTGAACCCTTTGCCGATGAAGTAGTCGAGGTCGTTCCCGGTAGGGTAAGTGTAGTTGGTGTTGTAGACACCCGGCACATATTGGGGAGCGTTGAACGAGGGCGCGGGCAGATTCACGCCGCGCGCGAAACGTACGGCGGGCGGTGTCGGGCGCGGCGTGGGCAGCGGGTTGACACTTCCCGGCTGTGGCGGCCCCGCCGGGCGTGCAGCGGGGACGGGATCGACGGCGCCGAGGGCCGACGAACCGGGTAGGCGCGGCGGCGGCAACGGGGCGGCGGTCGGGACGGGCGCCGCTACCGCGACTGCGGCGGGCGAGGAGCCGTCGCGACGCGGCGGCAGGGGCGCAGGCTGAGGCGGGGGCGTACCGCTCGCCGCCCCGACTGCGCCGGGAAGCGCCATCGGGGAACCGAGAAGCGCGAAAGAGGCCACGATGAGGAGGCTGGCAAGCCCGCTACCTCCGGGAAAGCGTCGTCTCGAACGATGTGGCATTGTCTTTAGCGCGCCAGCGACGCCCGCGTGTAGGGGGAAATGACGGGCAATCGCTCGGTGGTCGCCTCGTGCGCGCGCGCGTCCGCGCAGGCGATTGCCTGGCTCCAATCGTGGAAGCGCCCGAGCGGCGTTCCGTCGTCGGCATGGAGGACGAATGTCCCGCCGCGTGTCTGCACGTTGTACCGTTTGCCGGCGATTGTGAAATGCCAGAGCCGGAGGTCATAGGGGTCGGCGATCAGCCGGACACCGGAGACATAGCGGAGTAGTCGCGGCATGGCAGAGTCCCTTTCGTCATCAGTTTGGGAATGCGGATCGTCCGGAGAATGCGTACATTGATAGAACGGTGCATGTCGCCGCTGGTTGCGCCAAATCGACCCGCATTATGCGAGCAAAATCTGGCGCAGGTGTTCGTTCAGGAACGTCCCGTCCGGGTCCAGTCGCGCGCGGACGGCGGCGAAGGCCTCCCAGCGGGGATAGAGGTCGCGCAGGTCGCGCGCGGTGTGCCAGTGCATCTTCCCCCAATGCGGCCGGCCCCGATAATTGCGGAAGATCGCCTCGGCGTCGGTGAAGAACGCCCGGTACGGCAGTTCCGCCGCTTGGTGAATCGAAATCGTCACCGTCTCGCGGCCACAGGCGGGGCTGAGGGGAATGTCGTCGCTGTGCAGCGTGCGGTACTCGACCGGCCAGGCGACCGCCGGGTGCCGGTCGCGCATCAGGTGGCGCAACTCGCGCAGGCAGTCCAGCCCGTGCTCCGCCGGTACCGCGAACTCCATCTCGTTGAACTTGAGCGTGCGCTCCGACGGGAAAATCCGGTAACTCCAGTCGATCCGTTCCGGCTTGATGTAGCGCGCGAGGCGACCGCCGACTTCGGGCGGCGGCGCGTCCTCGCGGGTCTTGTCGGTGGTTGGGTTGAGCGCCTTCATCGCGCAGACATCGTCCTGCGGGAGCCAGAAGAACTCGAAGTGCCGGTTGTCGCGGATGAGGGCGGACATCTGCTCCACGCACTGATCGAACGTGGCGACCCAGGTGCGTTCGTGCAGACGGTAGGCGGGCAGCACGCGCAGGGTGATTCGCGTGACGACGCCGAACGCGCCGAAGGAGACCCGCGCCGCGTCGAAAACAGCGGGCTCATGCGCCGCCGAGCAATCGAGCGTCTCCCCGGAGGCGAGCACGAGGCGCAACCCCGCGACCTGCGTGGAGATATTGCCGAGCGTCCGCCCCGTACCGTGTGTCCCTGTGCCGATCGCCCCGGCGAGGGACTGGTAATCGATGTCGCCCATGTTCTCCATCGCTAGACCGGCGGCGAGGAGCGGCGCGCCCGCCTGATGGATCTTCGTACCGGCCCAGAAGGTCGCTGTCCGCGCCTCCGCATCGGCGGAGACGAGACCCTGCATCCCGTCCAGCGACAGCAGCGTGCCATCCGTGGCGCAGAGCGGCGTGAACGAGTGGCCAGTGCCCGCCACCCGGACGCCCGTGCCCGCGCGCCGCGCCGCGCTGACGAGCGCCGCGACTTCCGCCTCGCTCGCCGGTGTCGCGATCCGCGCGGGCGCGCACGCGACGCTGCCGGACCAGTTCTGCCATGCTTCTGCCATACTTGGAGAACCTCACCCCCTGCCCCTCTCCATCGCGATGGAGAGGGGTGCCTTGTGGGAAGCGCCGTGACTTTCCCCTACAGATTGATTCTCCCAGTATCGCTCCCCCTCTCCATCGCGGGCGCCCTCTGGGCAGGTGAGAGGGGGCCGGGGGGTGAGGTTCCCCGCCCCATTCTCAGCGTATCACGATTGAGAAGGAGAGTGTCAGGTTGTAGCCGGGCGACTGCGCGCTGCTGAGCGGCGTTGTCGTGAAGGTCAATCCCGCGCCGTATTCGCTCGCCAGCATCTTCCGCGTGTACGAAACGATCAGCGGCGGGGCACTGGCATCCGCACGCGGGATCGTTATCGTCGCAGCAAGGATGACCGTCGATTGCTTGTCGAGCAGGGTTAGAGAAGGCAGCGCGTCGGTGCTTGATGCGGAGAGCCCGGCGGCATCGTGCGACCACGCCGTTGGTCGCAGCGTGCTCGTCGTACCGCCCGCGTTTCCTTCATACGTGAGCGAGACCGCGATTGTCGTGTGATCGAGGAGCAAGGCTGAGGGCGCAAGTTGAACGGGATTCCGCGCATTGACGCTTGCCTGCACGACGGTGACGGCAATTGTTTGCACAACGTTTGTCGTCGGGGTTGCCGTCGCTTTGGGCGTCACCGTTGCTATCGCAGTCGCAACGTGCGTAACCTTTGTCGGTGTTGAGGACATTGTTGCCTGCTGGTCATCAGTTTTCGGCGTGGCGAAGTAATCCTCTTTGCGCTCCACGGATGCGCCGTTCGCGGTCGCGCGCAGGGCGAAATAATACTTCGTGCCCGGTTGGAGGCCGACGAGCGTGACCGTGTGATTCTGCGTCGCAGATGTAGAAACATCCTGCTGGAATTCGTAGGAGTGGCTGGCGGTGCCGTAGAGCATTGCGGTCGTTGCCGCGACGGAGGTGGTGAAGGTCAGCGAGAAGGTCGTGCTGGTCGCTGCGCCGAGTTGCACGGCGGCGATGGCGAGCGCTCCCGGTGTGCCGGTCGTGCGCGTCGTGGCAGCAGTGGTGCTGGACGTCGTCGCCGTTGTAGTTGTCGTAGATGAGATATCACCGGTGGCGGCGTCAGTCGGGTAGCGCCATTGGTAGTAATGCTGGCCGATGTTGCCCATCTCCACCTGAAAACGCGCCGGATTGGTCGGCGTGTAGGAGAGGACGCGCCGCTCGAAGGGCTGCACGAGTACCCAGGTGAGCGCGCCATTCACCTTGACATTGACCCAGAAGGCTTCTGTGAGCGGGAAGCCCATCGCGCCCTGCCAGGGGAGCGGCAGGGCGGCGAGATAGGTGGAGAAGGCGAGGGGGATATTGTGGGCGTAGACGCCGCCCGGATCGGTCTGATAATCGCCGAACGCGGCCCCTGGCTGCGCCGCGAGGCCCGGATTGAGCGCGAATGTGCCGTCCGGCTTGTAGACCGTCCCCACCGGCTCGCCGCTCTTCGCCACCCGCGCCGCGAAGACCGTGCCGCGCAGCGCGGCGTACGGCGGCCACGGATTGGTCAGATCGCCCACCACCGGCAGCGACGAGGGTGGGAAGGCGGCGAAGGAATGGTCGCCCATCTGGCGCTGGCCGGTGATCAACTCGACGGTGAGCAGTCCGTTGGTGATGGGGCCACCCGCCGTTGTCTGCTCCATGCGCGCCTTGTCGAAGTACTGCACGAGGCGCGTGCCGCCCGTCGCCTCGATGTACGGCTCCTGCATCGCCGTCTGGACGGCGGGCCCCCAGAAATTGGGCACGACAGGCTCGATGCTGCCTCACTGGGCGGCGAAAGCGGGCGAGCCGAGCAGAATATCCGCCGCCTGCCCGTGGGCGAAGGACGGCGCCGCAACGAATGTCGCGAGCAGGAGCAGACCCGCTCCCAGCATGAGCACGCCACGGAACGGCGCAGACCGCATGGCCCCGGACATCGAACGGCGCTCCCGCTACAAGAGAAAGACTCCGCATTGACCCAGTGAGGACAATGCGGAGTCTATGTAACCGTTCGAGCGTGCGCAAGATGTACGTACAGAGCACCTATTAACCAATACAACGTGGTTCTTTGTTTTAGATCAGGTTCGTGGCACCTTTACCATATCATATGGAGCGGGAAGGTTCGGGCAAGCGATACCGGTCTTGCCTGGATCGAGCATATTGGGATCGCTAGGGTATAGTCGCAGATTCGCCTGCGCAGCCGCTTGGTTTGTGAAGCCACTACATGTAAGCGGCTGCACAAGTGGCGGTGACTTCGGTGGGGGCACAACGATCGGGCCACCACCCGACACTGGCGGAGGTCCGCCCCGTGGAGGAACTGGCGCGCCGCCAATAGGAGTCGGCGTGTCCGGCGCGGTCGCCGGTAGCGACGTGATGAAGTAATCCTCAGGGCGGTTGATTGCGTCCACGGACGATGTCACACGGATCGTATAGTAATAGACCGTATTCGGCGTCAGCCCCGTCAGCGTAATGGAGTGTGACGTCACCTGCGATGTCGAGATGTCTGTCGCAAAGGGGTAACTGCCGCTTGTCGTGCCCCAGCGGATGTACGAGGTCGCCGGGAGGTTCGTCTGGAAGCCGAGGCTGAAGGTCGTATCCGTCGTCGGGGCGGTGAGATGCACATTGACAATCTCCACGCCGGTCCGGGAGTCTGTCGCGGTCGCCGTCGTGCAGGCGAACGGGGTGGCGGTCGGCGTCGCGGTGGCGGTCGAGGGCGTGCCGGTAGCCGTCGGCAGCGGCGTTGCCGTCGCGCACGGGTCGGGTGTCGAGGTCGCGACGGTCGCGATCGGCGTCGCCGTCGCAGGGCTGGCAACGCCGCCGGGATTGGTCGTGTAGCGCCATTGGAAGTAGTGCTGGCCGATGTTGCCCATCTCCACCTGGAAGCCGGAAGGATTGCTCGGCGTGTAGGAGAGGACGCGCCGCTCGAAGGGCTGCACGAGCACCCAGGTCATCGGGGTGTTGTTCACCGTCACCTGGACCCAGAACGCCTCGGTGAGCGGGTAGCCCATCGTCGTCTGCCACGGCACGGGCAGGGCGGTAAGATAGGACCAGAAGGCGAGCGGCACATTGTGCGCGTACTTGCCGCCGGGATCGCCCTGGAACGAACCGAATGCCGCGCCGGGCACTGCCGCTTGCTGGCTATTGATGGTCAGCGTGCCGTCCGCGTTGTAGACCGTGCCGATTGGCTGCGCGCTCTGCGCCACCTTGTTCGGGAAGACACTCGCACCGAGGGCGGCGTAGGTGGGGAAGGTATTCGTCGGGTCGCCGACGACGGGAATGGACGCGGGCGGATAGGTGGTGAAGAGATTGTCGCCGAACTGCCGCTGACCGGAGATCAACTCGACGGTGAGCAGGCCGTTGGTGACGGGGCCGCCCGCTGTCGTCTGTTCCATGCGCGCCTTATCGAAGTACTGCACGAAGCGCTGGCCGCTCGGAGTGGCCTCCTGGTACTGCTCGGGGAAGATGTTCTGGTACGCGGGCCCCCAGAAGTTGGGCACTTTCGGCTCGATGCTGTTCCATTGCGCGGCGAAAGCGGTATTGCCGAAGGGAACGGGTGCCGCCTGGCCGTGCAAAAAGGTTGGCCCCGCGACGAGCCCGGTGATAAGCAGCAGCGCCGCTGTGCCCATCAGCAGGCACCGGACAGCCATCGAGCGTTGCGAACCAGCCATGACACCTCGCTCCCGACGACACCATCAACCACACGCGGAATCGTGAAACCTCGCCCAGTCTACGCGACATAACCTATCCCCGCAACATGTACGGACGTGCAGTGTGAATTATGAACGTGGTTTTACAAGGCAGCACTCGGGATCGTTATGAACCGCCAAGACGCCAAGGACGCCAAGAAATGCGGAGTAGATAATCCTTTTTCTCTTTTCCCTCTGGGCAGTATTGGCGGTTCAACCCGGCGATTTTTAGTCCGAGCCGCCGTCCGCGAAGATGGGGGCCGCGTATGGTGCCGCCGGGGACAGGCCGAGCAGAGGCAATTTCTCAGCGGGCAGGATGCGCGCGTAGGCCCGCAGCAGTTCCGTGCCGCGTCGCTCCCACGAGAAGTCCCGCAGCGCGATTGCGCGCCCGGCCAGCCCGGTGCGCCGCGCCATCGCCGGATCGGTGAGGAGCGCGGTGAGCCGTGCCGCGAGGCTCCCCACATCGCCGCGTGCGGCGAATGTGGCGTGGTCGCCGAGGATTTCGCGCGAGGCGGGCGTGTCGAACGCGACGACAGGCAAGCCGGTGGCGAGGTAATTGAAAATCTTCTGGTTGCCCTCGGTCTCCGAGAGCTTCGGCGCGACCGCGACATCGCCGAGGGCGAGGTAGCGATGGGCATCGAGATAGGGGATCTGACCGGGCAGGCTAACCCGCCGCGCGATGCCGAGTCGCTCGGCGAGGACGCGATAGCGCTCGTTGCCGGGGAAGCCCATGATGAGGAAGAAGGCGTCCGGCACGCGCCGGAGCACATCGGCGGCTGCCTCGAGGAGCATATCCGTCCCCTGATAGGGGGCGAGCAAACCGAGATAGACGACGACCTTGTCCGTGGGCCGAATGCCGAGTTGGGCGCGCAGTAGCCGTCGCTCATCGTCCGAGAGGGCGTCGGGCCGGAAGCGATGGGTGTCCACTGCGTCGGGGATGCAGGCGATCCGGCTGTCCGCCACTGTGCCGCGCGCACGCAGCAGGTTCGCCGCGTGGTGCGTGCTCGTGACGACCATGTCCGCTGCGTGGTCAATCGTCCGCTCCAGCCCGGTCAAAGGGGCGCGCAGGACGCTCGACGGGCGCAAAAAACCGTGATCGGTCATCTCCGCCGTCAGGCTGCCCTGATAATCGAAGAGCAGAGGGGTGTGATGGGTGGCCCGCGCCATCTGACTAATCAGTGCGCCTTCATGGAGGTGCGCGTGGATCAGGTCGGGCTTGAGGCGGCGTATCTCCCGCAGCACAATCGCGAAGAGGGCGGCGTCCAGGTAGAGTTTGTGCCGCGTCGTGCCGACGACGACACGCTTGCGCCAGGGAATATCAATGCTCCGGCGAATGTCGATGCCCGGCACGTCCTGCCCATTATGATAGGTGCAGACAGTAACCCGGTGCCCCAGGCGTTGGAGCGCGCGTATCTCCTCGAGGGGACGGACATGCGCGCCGTAATCGGCAAAAAACGATGTCGGTGCGACCATGAGCACCGAAAGTGACACAGATATCTCCCTTGATGCGAACCGACGCCGCGCCCCCGCGTGTCCGCCAGCAACCCTCTCCCTTACGCACGAGCATAACACACGGAATGTACGTACTCAAGATGCTGAAGCGACTTCTGTACGTACAGTCTCGTCTCCCGGCGCATACTATAACGTACCGCAGCCATTCTCGTCGTCTTGGCCCGCCATTGTGTTACCATTCCCCACCATAGTGGATGTGGACATGCCGCCGCGCGGCCACGATGGCTGCGGGCGGTGAAGAGGAAGGCGACGAGGCGCATGGCGGAGTGGATCCCGGACGACGAATACAAGACTTTTATGGTCGTCGTGGCGCATCCCGACGATCTCGAATTCTCCAGCGCGGGGACGGTGGCGCGCTGGGTGCAGCGCGGCATGGACGCCATCCTCGTCCAGGTGACGAGCGGGGATCGCGGCTCCCCGGACCCGAACATGACGCCGGAGCGGCTGACCGAGATCCGCGAGCAGGAGCAGCGCGAGGCGGCCGCCGTCCTCGGCATCAAAGAAGTCGTCTTCCTGCGCGAGCCGGACGGCCAGACGGATAACTCGTACCGCTTCCGTGGCCGGATCGTCCACGAGATTCGCCGCTTCAAGCCGGACATCGTCATCACCCACGACCCGTGGCGACCGTACGCGCTTCACCCGGATCATCGCAACGTCGGCCTGACGACGACCGATGCCGTCTACCCGACGGCGCGCGACGCCATCTACTTCCCCGAGCATTACCACGAGGAGGGGTTGGAGCCGCACAAGGTCGCGGAACTGCTCTTCTTCGGCCCGGAGCACCCGGA
>JBPCMC010000001.1:0-16658 GCA_051002645.1 Thermomicrobiales bacterium | reverse complement strand
AAGATCGGTGACATCGCCGCCGATGAGGATTTGAGCAACTTCATCCTATAGTCGGGCTGTAGGGGTGCCCCTACGATGAGGTACAACATTCATGACTCTGGACACAGAGCCAACGACGGCGCGCGTCGCAATTCATCATGCGCGGGCGGGTGAGCAGCCGCGATTCTCGTATCCGGTCAATGTGCTGCGCTGGCGACCCTGCCAGGCGATTGTCTCGGGGGTGTTCGGCCCGGAGGTGGCGGGGCGCTCGCCGATCTTCCGGCCCGGCGATGTGACGGCGGAGTTCTTCTGGCGCGATCGCTGGTGGAATGTCATCGCGGGATATGACGCGGGCACCGGCGACTTGCGCGGCTATTACTGCAACGTCGCGAAGACACCGCGCTGGCGGGTCGAGCCCGCGCCGGTCATCGCATACACCGACCTTGACCTCGATATCGTCGTCTTCCCGGACGGTCGGATTGAGGTGCACGACGAAGATGAGTTCGTGCAGTACGCCGCGCAGTTCCACTATTCGGCGCGGACCATCGAGCGGGCGCGACGGACGGTGGACGAGATCATCGCGCGCGTCGAGCGGCGGGCGCACCCATTCCGCTTCGAGCCGCTCCCGGCGCTCTGCACCCGCCTGAAAATTCCCCTCCCGCTGCCGGAGATGCGGCAATCGGAGTGATGCGGTAGTATCCCCGCGTTGCGCGGTAGGGCATTGGGACTCTCGAAGGAGGCGACACGGCATGTCCTGGCACTGGCCGGAGGAACCACTCCCACCAGAATGGCGCACGCTCTCCGTGATTGTGCCTGTCTATAACGAGCGCGACACGCTGCCGGAGATTGTCCGGCGCATCCGCGCGGTCGATCTCGACGCACTCTATCTGACGACGGAAATCCTGCTCGTCGATGACGGCTCGACGGACGGCACGCGGGATCTGCTGCCCGGCCTCGCGGAGTTGCCCGGCGTGCGCATCTTTCTGCTCCCACGGAACCAGGGCAAGGGCGCGGCGGTGCGGACGGGCATCGCACATGCCGCCGGCGATTTCCTGCTCGTGCAGGACGCGGACCTGGAATACGACCCGCGCGATTACCCCGTGCTGCTGAAGCCGATCCTCGAAGGGCGCAGCGCGGTCATCTATGGCTCCCGCTTCCTCGGCGAGCACAAGGCGATGTATTACTGGCATCAGGTCGGCAACAAAATGCTGACGATGATCGCCAATATCCTCTACAACACCACACTGACCGATATGGAAACCTGCTACAAACTCTGCACGCGCGCGGTCGCGCGGTCGTTCACCCTCAAACAGAATCGTTGGGGCTTCGACCCCGAGATGACCGCAAAAATCCTCAAGCGGGGGCACCGGATTTATGAGGTGCCGATCGCCTATAATGGCCGCGAATTCGATGAGGGCAAGAAGATCAATTGGCGCGATGCCTTCGTGGTCATTACCTGCCTGATTCGCTACCGCTTTACTGAGTGACGGCCGCAGCACGGCTCGTTTCCGCACCATAACCGTAGTATTGCTGTATCATTGCATAATGAGCGATGCGAAAATCGTCAAACTGCTGATTGACACCTTTAGGTGGGACATGCTACATTCCCCGCGAATGCAGCAACGCATGGCTTTTTGAGCGTCCGTCTCAATCGTTGACTACCGCCCCACGCAGGGCGGGACTTGAACGTATCGGGGTGCTATCGGAGGTTCGGCATGGGTAGGTACATCGCGGGGCGTATCCTTTGGATGATCCCGACCTTGCTCCTGATGTCGCTGTCCATCTTTATTTTGATGCACGCGACGCCGGGGAGCCCGTTTCAGGCCGAGAAATCGAGCGCCAGTCTCGTCGCGAACCTGAACCAGCAGTACGGTCTCGACAAGCCGCTGCCGCAGCAGTATGTCGTCTGGATCGGCAATGTGTTGCACGGCGAGTTCGGCTACAGCACCTTCTTCAAGAGCCGCAAGGTGCAGGAAATCATCGTCGAACAATTCCCGGTTAGCCTGAAGATCGGCGCGATCGCGACCATCGTCGCCTTCGCTGGCGGCATCCTGCTCGGCGTGCTCGCGGCCGTCAATCAGAACGGCCCGCTCGATTACCTCAGTACGCTGATCGCGATCTTCGGCGCCAGTATGCCGAACTTCGTCGCCGCGTTCTTATTGCTCTTCCTGACGATCATCGTCCTCCCCGGCACACTCCATATCAACTTAGGTTTCAAGACGACCTGGTCGGGGACACCGAGGGATTACATCCTGCCGGTCATCTCGCTCGCGGTGCTCCCGCTGGCGACGATCGCCAGCTACACGCGGGCGAGTATGCTTGACGCGATCCGCTCCGATTATGTCCGCACCGCCCGTGCGAAGGGTGTCGGGGAGCGGCGCGTGATCGGGCGGCACGTCCTGAAGAATGCGCTGATGCCCGCCGTCACGCTGGTTGGCCCGATCTTCGCCGGCATCGGTACGGGGACGTTCGTCGTCGAGCAGACCTTCGGCATTCCGGGGATCGGCAAGTATTTCGTTACCAGCCTGAGTAACCGCGATTATCCGATGATTATGGCCGTCTTCCTCTTGTTCGGCGCCTTCCTCACCGTGATGACGCTCGTCTTCGATGTCGTATACGGGATGATCGACCCGCGCGTTCGCTTCGTTGGTCGCCGGTAGGCGAAAGGAGACGCTCCGTGGCAACCTCTGATCGCAGTGACCTTCAACCGCTGGTCCCGGCGACGGCCGATACATCAGCGATCGCGCTGCCGCTCATCGAGGAGCAGCGCGTCAAGCAAAGCAGCCTCCTCAAGGACGCGCTCTATCGCCTCTTTCGCAATAAACTGGCGGTGATCGGCCTCGCCTTCATTCTCCTGATTCTGTTTTGCGCGATCTTCGCCAATTTCATCACGCCGTACGGATTCGCCGAAAAAGTGCCCGGCGAATTCTACCGGACGCGCCCGAATTATTGGTTCCCCTTCGGTACGGACAACGTGGGGCGCGATCTCTTCACCCGAATCGTCTTCGGCGCGCGGACGTCGATGATCGTCGGCTTCGGTTCCGTCGCCTTGCAGTTGGTGATCGGTGTCTTCATCGGCGCTGTCGCGGGGTATTTCGCCGGGAACATGGACACGGCGCTGATGCGCGTGACGGACTTGTTCAATACCCTGCCGCCGCTGCTGATCGCCATCATCCTGCTGGCCGCGTTTGGGCCGAGTATCTTCAACATCGTTTTTGCGATCAGCATCACCAGTTGGGTGACCATCGCGCGACTGACACGCGGGCAATTACTCTCGCTGCGTGAACTCGACTACATCAAGGCGTCGCGGACGGCAGGAGCCGGGAGTACCTACATTATCCTCCGGCATCTCCTGCCGAACACGCTGACGCCCTTGATCGTCTCCACGACCTTCGCGATCCCGACTGCGATCTTCGCCGAGGCGTTCCTCTCGTTCATCGGCATCGGCATCCGCCCGCCGAATCCGTCGTGGGGGGATATGGTTGCCGAGGGGCAGCAATTCCTCCGCAGCGATCCGCATCTGGCGATCATCCCGATCGTCTGCGTCATGTTGACAATGCTCGCCTTCGTCCTGCTCGGTTACGGTCTGCGCGATGCGCTCGACCCGAAGGGCAACAACTAGGGAAGTAGCAAGTAGCGAGTAACAAGTAACAAGTCGAAAGAGCACAACTGGCTGCCGCTAATTACTTTTGACTTTCGACTCATTGGACTCCGGAGGTATGGGGTGGTTGAAACGGTTACATCGCGCGCGATGGCGACGCAGGGAGCCGGGGACGCGGGCGGCAAGAAGCCGATCCTCGAGGTGCAGGGGCTCAAAACACAGTTCTTCACGCGCGCCGGCATTGTCTACGCGGTCGATGGTGTCTCATTCTCGGTCGATGAGGGCGAAACGGTTGGCATCGTCGGGGAATCCGGCTGTGGCAAATCGGTCACGTCGCTCTCGCTGATGCGCCTCGTGCCGAGCCCGCCCGGCAAAATCGTGGATGGCGAGATCACCTTCCGCGTGGACGATACAGTCTACGACATCCTCTCGATGAACGACTCGGAGATGCGCAAAGTCCGCGGGCATCACATGGCGATGATTTTCCAGGACCCGATGACGTCGCTCAATCCGGTCCTGACGATCGGTTTTCAACTGACGGAACCGCTGATGCTGCACCTCAATATGTCGAAGGAGGAGGCGCGGCAGCGGGCAATCGAGCTGATGAAGCAGGTCGGCATCCCCGGCGCCGAGGAGCGGCTCGATTCATACCCGCACCAGTACTCGGGCGGTATGCGCCAGCGGGTGATGATCTCCATCGCGCTCGCCTGCAACCCGAAACTGCTGATCGCCGATGAGCCGACGACGGCGCTCGATGTGACGATCCAGGCGCAAATTCTCGACCTGATGCGCAAACTCAACGAGGAGACCGGCACCGCCGTCATCCTCATCACACACGATCTCGGCGTTGTCGCGGAGATGTGCAAGCGCGTGATCGTCATGTACGCCGGGCAGATCATCGAGATGGCGCCCGTCGATGAGTTGTTCAACAACCCGCACCATCCGTACACGCTCGGCCTGATGAACTCCGTGCCGCGCATCGGTGTGGATGTCAAAGTGCCGCTCCACCCGATTGCCGGCCTGCCGCCGGACTTGCGCGACCCGCCGAAGGGGTGCCGGTTCCGGCCACGCTGCCCGCGCCGCACCTCCCAGTGCGAAGAGACACCGAAACTGGAACTGATGGGGCCCAATCACCTCGCGGCATGTTGGCATCCCATTGAACATGAGTAGTCAGTAGCCAGTAGTCGGTAGCCAGAATGGGAAAATGACGGCGCGTAGCGCCTTCCGCTGTCAACTGACTACTGGCTACCGGCTACTGACTACTCTCCGAAGGAGATCACGTTGGCACAGGAAGTTCTGGACGCACCCGTCAAGCCGATTGACCCGGATGCGATCCTCGTTGTCGATGATATTAAGAAGCATTTCAACGTTGGCGGCTTCGGGCGTCACGCGACGATCAAGGCGGTGGACGGCGTCTCCTTCTCGGTCAAGAAGGGCGAGACCTTCGGCTTAGTCGGCGAGTCCGGCTGCGGCAAGACGACGCTGGGCCAGACGATCATCCGGCTCTATGATCCGACGAGCGGCAGGGTAACCTTCGCGGGCAAGGAGTTCTCGTCGATCGGCGGCAACGAGTTGCGCAAGCTGCGCCGTGGCGTGCAGATGATCTTCCAGGACCCCGCCGCCTCGCTCGACCCGCGCATGACCGTCGGCTCGATCATCGCGGAACCGCTCAACATCATCGGCATCGGCACTCGGGAGGAGCGGCGCGAGCGCGTGCGCGAGTTGCTGCGCGTCGTCGGGCTCAACTCCTACTTCGTCAACCGCTACCCGCATGAGTTCTCCGGCGGTCAGCGGCAGCGGATCGGCATCGCCCGCGCGCTCGCGCCCAACCCGCAACTGATCATCTGCGACGAACCGGTCTCTGCGCTCGATGTCTCGATTCAGGCGCAGGTGCTCAACCTTCTGCGGGAATTGCAGCGCGAGTTCGGCCTCACCTATCTCTTCATCGCGCACAATCTCGCCGTCGTGGCGCATATCTCGGACCGCGTCGGCGTAATGTATCTCGGCAAAATGATGGAGATCGGCGACAGCAAGACAATCACCGAGAATCCGTCCCATCCGTACACGAAGGCGCTCATCTCCGCCATTCCGCTGCCGATCCCCGGCGTCAGGCGGAACCGGATGGTGCTCACCGGCGATGTGCCGAGCCCGGCGAACCCGCCCAGCGGTTGTCCGTTCCACACGCGCTGCCCGATGGCGCGCCCCAACTGCAGCACCGATGTGCCGCTGCTCACGCCCCGCGAGCCCGATCACTGGGTAGCATGTCATTACGCCTGAGCATTTCGCATCACGCCATATCTTTGCAGCCACCGCACGAACGGAGGGGGTGATTCGACGGATACGTGTTGATGACATAAGATGTGCGCGACGTACGGTACGTCGTATTGGTATTGATTGGCGCCTTGCGTCGACCTGAAGAGAAGGCGACGTACGGAAGGGAGCAGGGAGTTACTATGGAGTCTCGGGACAATTGGGACCAAAAACAGGTGCTTCAGGACCCGGAAATGCTCGCGCGCCTGGAGCGCAACCTGCGCGGCGCAGGGATGAAGCGCCGCAACTTCCTCGCGATGGCAAGCGCCGCCGCCGGGACCGCCGCCCTCGCCGCCTGTGGCGGCAGTAGCAGCCCGACCGCGACGACCGCCGCGACGACTGCGCCGACCAAGGCCCCGGCGGCTGCCTCGGCTGCGGCACCGACGACCGCTGCGGCCGCATCGGGCGCCGCGCCGACGACCGCCGCCAGTTCGGCAGCTGTCGCGACGAAAGCGCCGGTTGCATCCAGCGCGGCCAGCACCGCAGCGCCCGCCTCGACGACGGTCGCCAGTTCGGCAGCAGCTGGCTCGCCGGCAGCCGCGACGGGGCCGGAGAGCACGAAGGTCTTTATCGACGGCGCGAACATCACCTCCGAGCCGGTCGACAACGACTTCAACCGCGACCTCTACTGCGGCGGCGTGGCACAGCACATGTCCGGCCTCCTGCAGTACGACCCGGACTTCAATCTCGTGCCGGACCTCGCGGAGTCGTACACGAACAGCGGCCCGGTCTTCACCTTCAAGATTCGCAAGGGTGCGACGTGGAGCGACGGACAGCCGATCAAGGCGGGTGACTTCGTCTACTCGCTCCGCCGCCAGATGGACCCGCGCACCGGCAACGGCTATGGCTCGTTCTGGGACAGCGTCATCAAGGGCGCGTCGGATCTCTCGTCTGCCAAGGCCGATGCCGCGAACCTCGATCAACTGGTCGCGGCAGTCGGTGTCAAAGCGATCGACGACAGCACGCTGGAGATCACGGGTGATACCTTCGCCGGCCTGATCCCCAACCAGGCGGCGTACACGGCGTCCGTCGTCGCGCGCGAGGACATCGTCAAGAAATATGCGGACGCCAAGGGTGTCTCCCCGTGGACTGACCCCGGCAAGACCGGTGGCCCCGTCCTCGCCAGCGGTGCCTATCAGATCACTGCCTGGAAGCATAACCAGCAGATCGATCTGGTCCGCAACGACAAGTACTGGAACGCCAAGGCAATCCGCCAGAAGTACGTCACCTCGGTCATCATCCCGGACGTAACGAAGAGCACGCTGCCCTTCGAGAACGGCGATGTCGATTACCAGCTCCTCCCCTCCACCGAGGTCGACCGCTTCAAGGCCAGCGCCACGCTGAAGAGTCAGACGTTCCAGTACGTCTACCCCGGCACGCGCTTCCTCGTCCCGGACACGGGTCATGCACCCTTCGATAAGATCGAAGTCCGCAAAGCGGCGCTGCTCTCCATCGACAAGGATCGCTTGGTCAATCAGGTCGGGCGGAAGATCCACACCGTCGCCTACGCCTTCACCGCCCCCGGCGTCTTCGGCTTCTTCGACGACGACGATAACGCGCTGAAGAACCTGCAGAAGTTCGACAAGACGGCGGCGATGGCGGCGCTGAAGGGTACTACCTTCGAGGGCGGGCGCAACTGGCCGAAGGTGACCCTCTCCTATAACACCTCGGACCTCGACATTCCAACCGGCTACCCGGACGAGATCGCCCGCCAGTTGAAGGACAGCATCAACATGGACGTGGCGCTCGAGCCGCTCGATGCGAAGGTCTGGAATGCCCGCCGGTTCGCGCTCGACCTCCAGTTCCTGCTCTACCGCTGGTACCAGGACTACCCGGATCCCCACAACAACTACTATCAGACCTTCTCCATCCACAACAAGGGATCGGCCCGCCAGTCCTGGACTGACGCGACGTACGACGACCTGACGAAGAAGGCAGCGGGGGAGACGGACAAGACAAAGCGGTTGGATCTGTACCATCAGGCGGAGACGCGTATGCAGACGCAGTTCGCCTACATGCCGATCCACTGGCGCACCGACAATATCGCCATCAAGCCGTACGTGCAGAACTTCCCGAAGAACAAGCAGGGGTATCTCGTGTACAACACGAACATCTTTGGTCGCTTGTGGGATAAGGTGTACGTCACACCCGACAGCAAGCACGACCCGGCGAAGTAACGTCGCCACCGACACCAGCACACGCTATGGGGCGCCCAGCAATGGGCGCCTTTTTTCGTTTGCCCGGCCGGGCAAAATTGGCCCACTTGCGCTTGCCGGTACCATTTGATACACTATCACCCAACCTGAAGGGACAGAAAAATGCATGTGATCCAGCGACTGGGCACATGCGGGATATATGACCGAGTTAGCCACGACGCCGCGAAACGGCGATAGGGCATCACCAGGGAAGTGGCCGGATCGGTTGGCTGCCACCCTGTTTGATCGCATAAGGGGTGCGGGGTCAGTCATTGGGTTCCTCGGAGGGAGGGCGCCCGCGCGTGCGGGCGCCTGTACGCAGCAAGGAGAGACATCCGAATGAGCATGGAAATCCCTACCGATCCGCGTGAAGTTCTACGCGACCCGGAGGCGCGCGCGGTCTTCGAGCGTAATATGCGCGGCGCCGGGATGAAGCGTCGCCACTTCCTCGCTTTGGCGAGCGCCTCCGCCGGCGCCGCCGCACTCGCGGCCTGCGGCGGCAGTAGTAGCCCGACCGCGACGACCGCCGCAACCGTCGCTGCGACGAAGGCCCCGGCAGCAGCCGCGCCGACGGCCGCCGCGCCTTCGGCGGCCGCAGCCGCCACGACTGCACCCGTAGCTGCTGCGGCAACCGCCCCGGTAGCCAGCGCCGCCTCGTCGGCAACCAAGCCGGCCGCGTCGGTGGTTGCACCGGCGGGGACGACCGCCGCGAGCCCCGCCGCTGCCGGTTCACCCGTGGCCGCCACCGGCCCGGACAGCACGAAGCTCTTCATCGACTGGTTGACGAGCGAGCCGGTGGACAACGACTTCAACCGCGACCTCTATTGCAACGGCGTCTCGCAGCACATGGTTGGTCTCTTGACGTACGACCCGGACTTCAACCTCGTGCCCGAATTGGCCGAGTCGTACACCAACAGCGGCCCGGTCTTCACGTACAAGCTTCGCAAGGGTGTGACGTGGAGCGACGGTGTGCCGATCACCGCAAAGGACTTCGTCTATTCGATCCGCCGGATGATCGATCCGCGCACTGGCAACGGCTATGGCTCCTTCTGGGACGGGGTCATCAAGGGCGCGTCGGATCTCTCCTCCGCCAAAGCCGATGCCGCAAACCTCGACCAACTGGTCGCGGCGGTCGGTGTCAAGGCGATAGACGACAGCACCCTGGAGATCACCGGGGACAAATTCGCCGGCCTCATCCCCAATCAGTCCGCCTATGTCGCGACAGTCGTTGCCCGCGAGGATATTGTCAAGAAGTATGCGGATGCCAAGGGTGTCTCTCCGTGGACCGACCCTGGCAAGACCGGTGGTCCCGTGCTCGCCAGCGGCCCCTTCCAGCTCACCGGGTGGAAGCACAACGTGTCGGTCGATCTCGTCCGCAACGACAAGTACTGGAATGCCGCGAACATCAAGCAGAAGTACGTTTCCTTCAAGATCCTCCCGGACCTCACGAAGAGCACGCTGCCCTTCGAGAACGGCGATGTCGATTACCAGCTCCTCCCCTCGACCGAGGTCGACCGCTTCAAGGCGGACGCGAAGTTGAAGTCGCAGGTCTTCCAGTACGTCTACCCCGGCACGCGCTTCCTCGTGCCCGACGTCGGTCATCCACCCTTCGATAAGATCGAAGTCCGCCAAGCCGTCCTCCAGTCGATCGACAAGGACCGCCTCGTCAACCAGGTGGGGCGGAAGATCCACACCGTCGCCTATGCCTTCACCGCCCCCGGCGTCTTCGGCTTCTTCGATGACTCGGACAATAAGTTGAAGAACCTGCAGAAGTTCGACAAGACCGCCGCGATGGCTGCCTTGAAGGGCACCACCTTCGAGGGCGGGCGCAACTGGCCTAAGGTCACCCTCTCTTACAACACATCGGACACCGACATCCCGACCGGCTACCCGGACGAGATCGCGCGGCAGGTGAAGGACGCGATCGGCATGGATATGCAGTTGGAGCCGCTGGATGCGAAGGTCTGGAACGCGCGCCGCTTCGCCCTCGACCTGCAATTCCTGTTGTATCGGTGGTACCAGGACTACCCGGATCCCCACAACAACTACTACCAGACCTTCTCCATCCACAACAAGGGATCGGCTCGGCAATCCTGGGTCGACCCGACCTTCGACGATTTGACCTCGAAGGCAGCGGCGGAGACGGACAAGACAAAGCGGCTGGCTCTGTATATGCAGGCGGAGACGCGCATGCAGACTCAGTTCGCCTACATGCCGATCCACTGGCGCACCGACAACATCGCCATCAAGCCGTGGGCGACGAAGTTCCCGAAGAACAAGCAGGGCTACACGCTCTACGACACGAATATCTTCGTCCGGTTGTTGGACTACGTATATGTCACGCCCGACAGCCCGCACGATCCGCCCAAGTAGAACCTCACCCCCTGCCCCCTCTCCATTGCGATGGAGAGGGGAAGTGGGAGGGGTTAGGATTCGACGGTCGAGAGGCAAAATTACCGCAGTATCGTAGCCAGAGGCATCCAATTGGGTGTCTTTGGTCTGTTTGCGCGCCCAATTGGGAGTTTCGGGGGCGCGGCGGTTGTGCTATGCTGGCGGTGCAGGAATGGCTACCGCAACGCGCCGCGCGGCGAAAGAACGGCGCAGCAACGAGGAGGGCACACCCGATGGCCGAGCATCCGAAGTATCTCTGGTGGAATGGCAAGCAGACGAATTGGGAAGACGCGAAGGTGCATGTCACGGACATCGGCTGGTCCTCCGTCGCCGCCGTCTTCGAGGGTATCCGTGGCTACTGGAACGACGAGCGCGAGGAACTCTACGTCTTCCGCCTCACCGACCATATGGATCGCTTCATGCGCTCGATGAAACTGATGCGCATGGAACCGAAATGGGACCGCGACGAACTGATCGAGGCGTGCGTCCGCCTCGCGCGGGAGAATGAGTGCGCGCGCGATACCTACATCCGCCCGCTCGCCTATTTCGGCAACTCGACGCGCGGCGCGTTCCGTGGCGGCGGCGATACCGATATCCTCATCACGACGAACCCCAATCCATCGCACCTGACGACCGGCATCTCCCAGACGGCGGGCGTCTCATCCTACCGCCGCATCAACGAGGACGTCATGCCGCCGCGCGTGAAGAACCTCTCTAACTACCGCAATAGCCAGTTGGCGAGCACCGAGGCGCGCTTGAACGGCTACGACACGGCGATCATCCTCAACCCCGCCGGGCATGTCACCGAGGGGCCGGGCGCCTGCCTCTTCTTCGTGCGTGACAACGTCGTTGTCACGCCGGACCTGACGAGCGGCATCCTCGAAAGCATCACGCGGGACGCATTCATCACGCTCTGCCGCGAGTCGTTCGGCCTGGAAGTGCAGGAGCGCATGGTGGACCGGACGGAACTCTACGTGGCCGACGAGGTCTTCTTCGCCGGGACGGCCGCCGAGGTGACGCCCGTGACGATGATCGACCATCACCAGATCGGCACCGGCAAGATCGGTGCAGTCACGCAGAGGCTCGACGCGCTCTTCAACGATGTCGTCCGCGGCAAGACCGATGCGTACGACGGCTGGCGGACGCCGGTTGGCCTGCGCGCACTCGCCACGGCAGCCGGGGACGGGGACTAAGCAATTCCTCACCCCCAGCCCTTCTCCATCGCGTTTTGACCGGGGTACGGTCGGCTTTCATGCAGCGATGGAGAGGGGAGCACAACGATTCATTAGGGCAGGCGCTACCCGCCTGCCCTCTTTGTTTTGCTGCTGTCGTCGCTCTGGCACGCGCCTTGCTTTAGCAGGTGCAAGGAAGTTACTCCGCAGGCTGTTGGGGTAACGGAAACGAAGGAGATGACGATGAGTGACTTGACGTTGATCGTGATTATCCTGGTCGTACTTTTGTTGCTCGGTGGCGGCGGATATTGGTATCGCGGGCGCGGCCCGTACTCGAAATATCACGATAGAATGAAACGAAACCGCCTTAATCGAGGCGGTTTCTCACGTTGGTAGCGAGGTATGCCTGCGCGAGAGATCGCAGGCATACCTACGCTACCACTCAGAATGCCTCCTCAGCGATCATGCGGCGGATGGTCGTATCGAACGCCTCGATCGTCCGGTCGATGTTCGCCTCGGTGTGCGCGATGGAGAGCAGGCCGCCGCCGTGAAAGACGTCAATCCCCTCATTCATCATGCCGCACTGGATCGCCTCGCCCAGAGCGGGCGACATGCCGTGCTTCAACGTCTCCGCCGTGATGCCCTCCGGTCGGTTCAGGTCACCGTCGGGTGTGCCGCCCGGTAACGGCGTGCCGAGCACGAGATGGAAAACGCTCGACTCACCGTAGCAGAAGCCGGGCACTTCCTCATGGAGTAGCACGCGGTTGAATCCGGCACGGAGGCGCGCGGCGAGCGCGTCCGCGTACTCCTGCTGCGCGGGATCGGAGAGGATGGTGAGCGCCTTCACGCCGGCGATCGCGGAGAGCGGGTTCGCGTTATAGGTGCCGGGGTGCGAGACCTTCCGAGTGCGGTTCCAGACCGGGTCGTCGCGGAAGGTGAGCAGGTCCATGATCGCTGTCTTGCCCGCCACCGCCCCGCCCGGCAGCCCACCGGCGAGGATCTTCGCCATTGTCGTCAGGTCGGGCGTGACGCCCTCCTTCGCCTGCACGCCGCCCGGCGACCAGCGGAAGCCCGTAATCACCTCGTCGAAGATCAGGACGACGCCGTGCTGCTCGGTGATGGCCCGCAATCGCTGGAGATAGCCCGGTGGCTGCGGGATCGACGACCACGACGCGCCGGATGCCTCGGTGATGACGGCGGCGATGTCGCCCTCCGCCAGCCGCGCCGCGACGAAATCGAGGTCGTTGTTCGGCGCAACGACGACCGACGCCAGCGTCCCCGCCGGGACGCCCGGCGACGGCGCGCCATCATACGGTAGTTGCTGCGCGACGGTCGCATAGTCGTGCCAGCCGTGGAAATGACCGGCGAATTTGAGCACCTTGTCACGACCCGTGTAGGCGCGGGCAAGGCGCATCGCCATCATCGTCGCCTCGGTGCCGCTGGAGGTGAACTTGACGAGGTCGGCGGACGGAACGAGCCGCTGCACGAGTTCGGCCCACTCGATCTCGTACTCGTTGCCCGCGCCGAGATGCGTCCCACGCGCCACTTGCTGCTGCACCGCCGCGACGATCTCCGGGTGGCTGTGGCCGAGCAGGAGCGCGCCGTGACCGACGACATAGTCGATGTACCGATGGCCGTCCACGTCCCACTTGTAGGCGCCCTCGGCGTGGCTCATTGTCAGCGGGAACGGCTTGATGTTGCGAATATCGTGGGCGATGCCGCCGGGCAGCGCCTTGCGGGCGCGCTCATGCAATGCATGTGATTTGGGGTTGGCGGCGACATACTGCTCGGTAATGCGCGTTGTCGTTACCATCGGCATTTCTCCTCTCGCGGGGTCGTCTCGCGGGCACTTTCAGGGCATCATCGTAGTGCAGGGATACCGGCCTGTCTACAGCCGGAACGGGCAGTAGGCAGTAGGCAGCGGGCAGCTAAACACTACCTTGCTTTCATTGGCTGCCTGCTGCCCGCTCAATGTCTTGACACCCGCCGGTCCCGATGATACACTCCGGCCAGTGAGATGCACGACACATCCCACGGATAAAGGAGGTGATGCCCATGGATAGTTCGAGTAGTCTTATGGGTGTCACCGGGAAGAGCAGCCGCTAGTACCCGGTGACATCCAGAGACGAGGGGCGGACGGAAACGTCGGCCCCTCACTTTTTTTGCCTTCCGGCATGGATGCGCCGCGATCCGTCTCCTTTCTTTTTCCGTGCAATGTCATCCATCGCACCGCGCCAACCGTAGTATCGGTGAATGGGAACGTTCCCGTTGCACGCGGATTGCGATAGGCGTTTGACGCTCGCAAGGACCACACGTATGATGCGGCTGCGATGGCGATGGATCGGCCCGCCACTGTCGGTGTGCCGGTCAAGAGAAGGGGACAGGAATGTCAGTCCTAGCACGGGTCGATGGCCCGGAGGATATTCGCGCGTTGACACCGGCAGAGCGCGTCGAGCTCGCGGCGGATGTGCGCGCGCTGCTCATCGAGGTCGTGCAGCGCAACGGCGGGCACCTCTCGCCGAACCTCGGCGTCGTCGAGATGGCGATTGCCTTGCTTGTCGCCTTCGACACCCCGCGCGAGCCGATCATCTGGGATGTTGGGCACCAGGCATACGCACATAAGATCCTTACCGGACGGCGCGATCAGTTTCCCACGCTCAAGCAGGCGGGCGGGATCAGCGGCTTCCTTAAGCGCGAGGAGAGCGAGCACGACGCCTTCGGCGCGGGCCACACCAGCACCTCCATCTCCGCCGCACTCGGCTTCGCCGTCGCGAACCAGTTCAAGGGCGTGCCGGATCAGCACGCGGTCGCGGTGATCGGCGACGGCGCGCTGACCGGCGGTCTGGCGTGGGAAGCGCTGAACAATGCCGGCCACATGGACGCGCCGCTGATCGTCGTCCTCAATGACAATGAACTCTCGATTGCCCGCAGCGTCGGCGCGCTCCACCTCTACCTGAACCGGATGCGGGCGCACCCCGCGTTCGAGCAGATGAAGGAGCAGGTAGCCCGCGTGATGAAGCGGCTCCCGGCGGGCGAGACGTGGCTCGAACTCGGCAAGCGATTCAAGGACGGCGTCAAGGAAGTGATGCTCGCGCCGATGATCTGGGAGGAGCTCGGCTTCTCATACATCGGCCCCGTGGACGGCCACGATACGGAACTGATGATCGACACCTTCCGCGTCGCCAAGACGATGCCATCCCCCGTTTTCGTCCATGTCCTGACCACCAAGGGTAAGGGTGATGAGGCGAGTGAAGCGGATCCAATCGCGAAATATCAGGTCGAGGCGGCGAAACCGGCGGGCACGCCGCCGTCCCTCCCGGCGTACCGCGAGTTCTTCTCCAAGACACTGATCGAGCAGGCGGCGCGCAACGCGCTGATTGTCGGCATCACGGCAGCAATGCCGAGCAGTACCGGGCTCGACAAGTTCCAGAAGGTCTACCCGGATCGCATGTTCGATGTCGGCATCGCCGAGCAACACGCCGTGACCTTCGCGGCCGGGCTCGCGGCAGCGGGCATGAAGCCCGTCTGCGCGATTTACAGTACCTTCCTGCAGCGCGCGTACGACTCGATCATCCACGACGTGGCGATCCAGAACCTGCCCGTCACCTTCGTCGTCATCAACGCGGGTCTCGTCGGCGAGGACGGGCGCACGCACCACGGCATCTTCGACATCACCTACCTACGCGCCATCCCCAATATGGTCGTGATGGCACCGAAGGATGAGAACGAATTGCGCCACATGATCGTCACGGCGATGGCGTATGATGGGCCAATCTCCGTCCGCTTCCCGCGCGGTTCCGCGCTCGGCGTGCCGCTCGATGCGGTCGCCACCGCCCTGCCGATCGGCAAGGCGGAGACCGTGCGCGCGGGCGATGATGTCGCCATCCTCGCACTCGGCACGCATGTGCAGACGGCGGTCGCGGCCGCCGATCTGCTCGCGGCAGACGGCGTCGCGGCGACGGTCGTCAATGCCCGGTTCGCCAAGCCGCTCGACGCCGATTGCATCCTCGATCTCGCGCGTCGCGTCGGGCGCTTCGTGACGATCGAAGAGGGCGTCAAGGCCGGTGGGTTCGGCAGCGCGGTCCTTGAACTGCTCGCGGCGCATAGCCTCACCTGCCCGGTCACGGTCCTCGGCATCCCGGATACATTCGTGGACCACGGCAAGCCCGCGCAGTTGCGCGCGCAGTGCGGTTTGACGGCCGAGAATGTCGCTGCTGAGGCACAGAAACTGTGTGCGATAGCGGCCCCCGTGCAAGCGCGCACCCGCCGCTGATTGACGCACCGGATCACGAAATGCGAGACTGCCGGGCCGGAGCAATGCTCCGGCCCGATTCCGTTGCGGCAGGAGGTCGAGAGACACCCATGTCCGATGCGCAGCATGATGCCTATGCGGATATGTCCATCCTCGAAGGGGCGGCAGCGGCCCTCGACATGCGCATGACCGCGCGCGAGATCGACCGCTTCCGGCAATTCGCCGCGACGCTCGTGACCGAGAACGCGAAATTCAATCTCACCGCGATCACCGATCCGGCAGATGTCCAGCGGCTGCACTTCGCCGACTCGCTGACGGTGGTGCCCGCCGTGGACGCCTACGTTCACTTGATCGGCGGCGATGTGGCGATGCTCTCGACAGTCCGCGTGCTCGATGTCGGCAGCGGCGCGGGCTTCCCCGGCCTACCACTCGCGATCATGCGGTCCCGCGTCGCGGTGACGCTGCTCGAAGCAACCGGCAAGAAGGCCGCCTTCCTGCGCCGCGTCGCGGATGATCTCGGCTTGGACAATGTCACGGTGCTCAACTTCCGCGCGGAAGAAGCGGCGCACCACCCGACGTTGCGCGGACACATCGACATCGTCCTCGCGCGAGCGGTGGCGCGGCTGCCGGTGTTGCTCGAATACGCCCTCCCCTTCGTGCGTCCCGGCGGCTTCGTGCTGGCCCTCAAGCGGGGCGACATCGCGGCAGAGGTCGCGGACGGCGCACGAGCCGCGACCCTCCTCGGCGGCACGCTGGGC